>JBKJYP010000127.1:0-8257 GCA_046715695.1 Actinomycetota bacterium
AACGCGCCAATATGGCGCGTTCTGATCAAGTCGGCGTGTGCCCAGGATAACTTCACGCCATGCGCCGAATCCTGTTGTTGTCTTTGTCGCTCTTGCTGCTCGTTTCATGCAAGGGCTATTACGCGGAGTCCGACAGTCCCTTCGGGTTCGGAAATGTGCTGATCGATACGGGCGATGGGTCCAAGATCGTGAAGGTCGAGGTCGCCGATACCCCCGAGCTGAGAGGCCTCGGCCTCATGGATCGGGATGAGCTCCCGGAGAACAGCGGCATGGTGTTCGTCTTTTTCGAAGACGAGTCGAATAGCTTCTGGATGAAAGATACGAAGATCCCTTTGTCGATAGCGTTCTTCGACGTGGAGGGCCGGATCCACACGATCCTCGACATGCCTCCGTGCGAGAGCGACCCGTGCCCTACTTACATGCCCGACGAGCCCTACAGAGGTGCGCTCGAGGTCAACCTCGGCTCCTTCGAGAAGTGGGGCGTGGAGATCGGCGACAAGGTCACGATCGCTCACTAACTCCTGTGTGACACTCTTCCGCACCCGATCAACCTCAACCGCTCGGAGATGGCGTGACGCAGGGCAGCCAGTTCTTACCCGAAGATCTCTACACCGATGTGGAGGGCCTTCAGGTCGCGTACCAAGTGGTTGGGTCGGGTCCGTCCGACGTCGTGTTCGTTCCCGACTGGCTCCATCACCTTGACGTGCAGTGGGAAGAACCTCTTTCTGCCAACTTCATGTTGCGACTTGCTTCGTTCAGCAGGCTCATCATGTTCAACCAGCGCGGTATGGGGCTCTCGGATCCCATCCCCGTCGACAGCACGCCAACCCTCGAGGAATGGATGACGGACCTGTGCGCTGTGATGGACGCTGCCGGTTCGCAGCGGGCAGCCTTGGTCGGCGTTGGGGCGGCCGCAGCGATGCTTCTCCTCTTCGCGGCCACCTATCCCAAGCGTGCGGAAGCCTTGGTCCTCATCCACGGCTATGCGCGCGTTCCCGCCGATGCCGACTATCCCTTCGGTTTCCCGGAATCACGACTCGAGCGATTCAGGAACGAGATGCGTGATCGATTCGGCAAAGGCTATTTCCTTGAACGCGTCTCTCCGCAGTCGGCAAAGAACCCCCGACTTCGTGAGTGGTTCGCCCGCTACGAGCGGCTCTCGGCTAGCCCGGGACTCGCCAGCGCGATCCAGAGGATGCTCCACACGATCGACGTGCGCCCCATCTTGCCCTCCGTTCAGGCCCCCACGCTCGTCATCCACCGACGGGACAACAGCTTCCTACCGGTCGAGAATGGTCGCTTCCTCGCCGAGCGGATCCCGGGCGCCCGTATCGTGGAGCTCCCGGGAACCGAGCATGCTCACTGGGCTGGTGACTCGGCTTCCATCCTCGACGAGATCCAGGAGTTCCTGACCGGCAGGCCTGCTCCGCCTCCCTCCGACAGAGTGCTGGCGACGGTCCTCTTCACCGACATCGTCGGGTCATCCGAAACAGCCTCCCGCATTGGCGACCGCAGCTGGCGAGACATGCTGGCCGAGCACGATCGCCTCGTGCGGCACGCCTTGCAGCTATTCGGGGGACGTGAGATCAAGACGATGGGGGACGGATTCCTGGCCACGTTCGAAGGGCCCGCACGCGCGATCAATTGCGCTCGGTTCATCCGAGACGGGACCCGGCTAATGGGCCTGGAGATCAGGGCTGGCCTCCACACGGGAGAAGTGGAGGTCACCGGTGACGATGTGATTGGGATCGCGGTCATCATCGCCCAACGGGTAACCAGTCATGCTCAGGCCGGCGAGGTGCTGGTGTCGCGAACGGTCGTAGATCTCGTTGCGGGGTCGGGACTCGATTTCAATGATCGTGGTGAGTTCGATCTGAAAGGAGTGCAGGCACCCTGGCACCTGTTCGCCTTGGATCCGTAACGCCTGTCTGGAACAAGGCGCGCGGTCACGGCGAACGGCTCGCGAACATTGCGAACGCGCGGAAGATCCTGGTGGTCCTAAGGGGACGACTCTCGAACCGGTCGGAACGCTTGGCTGGCCTAACTCGCGTGTCGGCGAAGGTGATCGTCGAGCTTGATGGCGACGTCATAGAACCGAGCCGTCAGCTCTACGCCTTGCTGCTCCACCCGGGCGGTGAGATTGTCCATCCGAGTTCCCTGCGATCGGACTTCGGAGGTCAATGAATCGATCCGGGAGTCGAGGCGAGCACCGAGGGCATCTATGCGAGTGCCTAATCTATCGACGCGATTACCAAGCCCATCGTTCACCGCATCGATCCGATGGCCGAGCCCATCACTCAACGCATCGATCCGGTTCCCAAGATAGAAGAGAGAGCCGAGGAGGGTCGCCGCTAGGAGACCGATCGCGGTCCAGGCTTGAGCTTCCATGGGTCAAATGTATCAGCGGGATGCGACAAGAATGGGCCGATCTTCGAGTGATGGTGGTCACTGCGCGAAGGTGACTTGGGACGCAACCTCCTTGTTGTGGCTCGCAGGGCGCGAGCGGACAGGAGGAACCTTGCAGCGCATCCGGGACATCGCAGCTCGAGAAGCCGGCCAGACCACGGCGGAGTACTCGCTGGTCTTGTTGGTTGCAGGCGCGATCGTAGGAGTGTTCGCGGCGTTCGTGAAGTCGGGAGCTCTCTCCGACATGTTCCAGTCGATCGTTCGCTCACTCATCGAACGCGCCGGGGGCTGACCCGCTCGTGCGGCGGACCTCCGCAGGCCAATCGACGCTCGAGCTCGCTCTCTGTCTTCCGGCTCTCGTTGTAGTGGTCGGGTTCATGCTCGAGGTGGGCCTCGTCGCGACCGATCAGGTGCGGGTCTGGCATGCCGCACGGGAGGCGGCACGCGTAGCCGCAGTCACCGGAGACGACGCGGCGATCCTCGATGCAGCGCGGGGGCCGGGCCTCGGCTCGGCTTCCGTGGTCGTGACGCCAGGAGGTTCGGGGCGCACGCAGGGCGGTGCCGTCACTGCTGCCGTGACGATGAAGCGATCCGGTCACATCCCGATCCTGGGGAACCTGCTGGATGTCGTTCTCGAAGGCTCGGCCACGATGAGGATCGAGGCGCCATGACCCTCATCGTGGCCTGCCTCTCATTCCTGATCGCAGGGGCGCTTGCGATGGTTGCCGTCGATGCCGCCGAGATAGCAACCCTTCGTGCCCGGGCTCAAGCCGCGGCCGATGCTGCGGCTCTCGCGGCGGTGGCCGAGTCATCCCCCATCGGCCGCAATCTCCAGACCCAGGTGGCTCGCACATACGCGGAGCGCAACGGCGCAGAGCTCCTCGAATGCATCTGCGACGCCGGTTCGACCGCCGTTCAGGTACGGGTGTCCGTCGAGGGGGTCGAGGCGGTGGCCCGGGCGGTCATCGATCCCGCAGCTCTGTCGCCCCTCGCCGGCGTGGAGGGCTTGGCTCCCGAGATGCAGATCGCGATCGACCGGCTCCTCGAAGCTTCAGGGGGCCGGGTCACGCTCGTGTCCGGTTATCGCTCCACGGAGCGCCAGGCCGAGCTCTGGAACCAAGCCCTGATCGTCTACGGAAGCGCGGAAGCAGCCGATGACTGGGTGGCGCCACCCGGGCACTCGATGCACGAGAAGGGACTCGCTGCCGATCTCGGCGGAGATCTCGGATTGGCCGTGGCCCTGGTTCAACAACTCCGGCTCCCTCTGTGGCGTCCGCTCGGCAACGAGCCGTGGCATTTCGAGCTGGTGGGCTCGCGCGGCTAACCTGCTCGGATGCGAGAGCACCTCTACAAGACGGTAGGCGAGCTCGAAGTATCGATCCAGGCCGCCGAGACCGAGTTCCATCGTGCCTATTGGGACTCTCAGGTGGACTCGAGCCCGGCGAACGACCATCGCCGCGAGAAGCTGGAGTTAGAGGTCCGCCGTTTGAAAGGCGACCGCGTCTCCTACATGTCGGTGAAGGACGCGCTCGAGGAACACGTCCACGATCCGGTCCTCCTCCGTCAGTTGCAGGTGCTGGGTCTTTCCCTAACGGCGAATCAGATGGACGACGACATCAGAGAGCAACTCGTCACACTGTCGTCGAGCGTCGAGAGTGAGTTCGCCAGCTTCCGACCCGAGATAGACGGCAAGCGGTTCACCGAGAACGACATCGAGGAGGTCCTCAAGGATTCGGAGGACACCGAGGAGCGCCGTCGGGTCTGGATGGCCTCCAAGGAGATCGGTGCCCTCGTCGCTCCCTCCGTCAGAGAGCTGGCTCGGTTGAGGAATCACGCGGCGCACGAGCTTGGTTTCGGGGATTACTACCGGATGTCTCTCGAGCTGCAAGAGATCCCCGAGGGGTGGCTGTTCGACCAGCTCGATGCCATCGCCGAATCGACCGACGATGTGTTCCGTTCGTGGAAGTCAGGACTGGATCGCGCCTTGACGGAACGTTTCGGTGTGTCGGAGCTCTACCCGTGGCATTACGCGGATCCTTTCTTCCAATCTTTGCCGAGAGATGGTTCGCTCGACCTCGACCCGATGCTCGAGAGTCTGTCGGCCGAGAAGCTCACCAAGACGACGTTCGGTCGTTGGGGTTTCGACGTCGATCAGATCATCGAGGCGAGCGATCTCTACCCGCGTGACAACAAGTGCCAACACGCCTTCTGTTTGGATGTCGACCGGACCGCGAAAGACGTTCGCATCTTGAGCAACATCGTGCCCGGACAAAGGTGGATCGAGGTGTTGCTCCACGAGATGGGTCACGCGGTCTATGACGTTTCCATCGATCCTGGGCTTCCATACCTGTTGCGACGAGCTGCCCACACCTTCGTCACCGAGGCGATCGCCTTGCTCTGTGGGTCGATGCCCAAGGAACCGCAGTGGCTCAGAGAGATCGCGGGGGTCGAGGGGTTCGACACCGAGGAGATGGGTGCCCGGCTGGTGCAGGCCGGAGCCGCCAACAGTCTCCTGTTCGCCAGGTGGGTATTGGTCGTCTCGCACTTCGAGCGCAATCTCTATTCCGATCCCGAAGCGGACCTGGACTCACTCTGGTGGGACCTCGTCGAGCGCTATCAGCTCGTGGATCGGCCCCCCGGCCGAGAGGAGCCGGATTGGGCGGCGAAGATCCACATCGCCTGCGCGCCGGTCTACTACCACAACTACCTATTGGGAGACGTTCTCGCGGCCGAGCTCAAAGAGTTGATGACGGCAGAGCTCGGTGGATGGATCGGCGAGCCCAAGGCCGGTCCCTGGCTGACGGAAAGGATCTTCCGTCAGGGCTCGCTGCTTCGGTGGGACGCACTCGTTGAGACTGCGACGGGCCGGCCACTCGACTCCACGGCGTTCGCGAAACAGGTCGCCCAAGCGGTCTAGAGGTAGCCGTTCTTCTCGAACCTTCTGTAGATCGCTTCGGCGGCAGGCTCGATGAACACCACGCTGGCGGCCCCCACGGAGCCGATGCGAACGGGGATCGTGACGTTCCCCACGCGCTGTGCCGCGACCTGGGATGTCAGAACGGCGAGCCGGAAGAGCTCGGCCGGGGGGATGTCGAACCTGGTGTTCCTTTCGATGACGCCGATCCACTTCAGCAGAGCCGTCGGGTCGCGTACCAACTGGCGCCTCAACTTGCGCAGCATGGCCAACAGGAACTTCCCCTGGTTGGTCGTGCGGTCGATGTCGCCGTTCGGGTAGTTGTGGCGCGTCCTGACGAACGCGAGGGCTCCCCAGTCACCCAGGTTGTGCCGGCCCTTCGGGATGTTGGCACCTGAGCCGGTCGGGTCGTAGAGGTCGCGGTCGACGTACATCTCGACACCGCCGAGTTCGTCGATGATGTTGTTGAATCCCTCGAAGCCCGTCATCACCCAATAGTCGAGGCGGATGCCGGTGATCTGCTCGAGCGTCTTGGCGAGGAGCTCGGGACCGCCCGCGTACAGGGCTTCGTTGAGCTTGGCCGTTCGGTAGCCGGGGATCGACACGTAGGAGTCACGCGGGAAGTTGAGGATCCCGCCTCGTAGCGTCTTTGCATCGACTCCGGCGATATGGATCGCGTCTGCCAGCGAGTTATCCGGGTTGCCCGAGCGAGCATCGTTCCCGATGATCAACACGAAGATCTTGTCGGCGGTGGGATTGAAGCGTTCGTGCACGCGTCCTGCCACCATCGGCACGGCCTGGACCGGGGTGCCGGCCATCATCGGTACGACGGCGGTGACCGCCAGGATGAAAGCTACAAGGGCGAGTACCGGCTTCTTCATGGAAGCGGGGACTGACGTATATCGAAGGCGAAGATCGTCCATCCCCCCCCGTCCTTCTCCATCCAGAACTGTCCACGATGCCAAAGCTCGATCGGGCGATCCCCCGCGACGCCGCTTGCGCTGATGCGGATGAATGCGATCGCACGGTCGGCCGCTCCGGATTGCAAACCGAGCTCCAGCCTGCGCGACTTGACCCGGACGTCGCTGATGCCCTGCGGCCAACCGATCTGTTTGCCCGCGATCTCAGCTTCGGCTTGGGGCGAGAACGAGGCACCGATCGCGTCGTCGAGTGAACCTGGATCCAGAAGCATCGCGTCGTACACGGCCGTCACGGCAGCGGTTGCCGCAGCGATATCGGCTGAGCCCGGACGAGATCCGCCGCTCCAACGTCGAACCGATGTGACCCAATCCCGCTGCGCCCACCCGGGGGCCGCGATCGAAACCGGGGCCTGTACTTCTTCCGCCGGTCTCGATCCCACTTCGAGGTTCTTGATGCCCATGTAAGAGAAAGTGAGTATGGGCACCAGGGCAAGTACGGCGAGCGCAGCCAACCAGGGACTACGCGCGCGCTCGATAGCCAGGCTCAACTGCAGCTCCTTAGTGGTGGTCCGCCCTTCGAAG
The DNA here is from genome assembly GCA_046715695.1 of Actinomycetota bacterium. Lineage (GTDB taxonomy): Bacteria > Actinomycetota > CADDZG01 > CADDZG01 > WHSQ01 > DATLNM01. The sequence continues at coordinate 6,823 of JBKJYP010000127.1, forward strand.
TTTGACAACCTATCGTCCCGGGACACGGATATGGGACGAACTCATGGTTAGGATTGCTGCTCCGCGGGCAAAGCAAGCGGGTCCCAGGGGCGATCCCTGGGGCTATACCTAGGCATCAGGAAGGGGGACCATTGGAGCTCGGACTTGATGTGAGCAAGCTCGATTCCCACGCCATAGTCGACGTCAAGGGCGAGATCGATGTGTACACCGCCCCCAAGCTGCGAGAGAAGCTGATCGAGCTGGTTTCCGAGGGCTCTTACGACGTCGTCGTGAACCTGGAAGGGGTCGATTTCCTCGATTCGACCGGTTTGGGCGTTCTCGTAGGGGCTCTCAAGCGGGTCAAGGCCCACGACGGGAGCCTCTCTCTCGTCTGCACCCAGGACAAGATCTTGAAGATCTTCAAGATCACCGGGCTCACCAAGGTGTTCCCGATCCACGCCTCAGTCGAAGAGGCCATGGGCGCAGCAAGCCAGTCCTGACTTGGGTCGCGTTGAACTAGAGATCCCGCCGCGCTCGCCCTATGTGGGCGTTGTGCGTCTCGTGATCGCGGCCCTTGCAAGGAACGCCGGTCTTGATGAAGAAGCCGTCGACGATCTCCGGATCGCCGTCTCGGAGGCGTGCGCCAACGCGGTTCTTTCGACCGAGGAGGCCGGGTCGGATGAGCCGGTGTCGGTCACATGGGAGGAGACGGACGGCGATCTCATCATCGAGATCAGCGATCATGGCGCCCCGTACCACTCGAGCGGTGACGGAGCCCTCGACAGTCAAGGTCTGTCGTCCCGGCTCGCCATGTCGATGGCTCTCCTTCAATCGCTGGTCCCCAGATGTGAGTTCGCCGCTTCGGAGACGGGGGGGACGCTCGCTCGACTGGTGATCGACCGCTAGTCCGGAGGGTCCAGGTACCGGATCGCGGCCTCACCACCGATCGTCTCGACCAACTCCAGGAACTCGCTCACGGTTCCCTGTGAAAGTTGCTGAGTGAGATACCAGCGCTTGATGATCTCGGCGAACTTCGTCACACCTATCTGTGCACGCAACCTCATCAAGAGCTCCGACCCACCCTGGTAGATGGCCTCCGAGTACTCCTCGTTCGTCTCGAAATCCGAGATCGAGGCGCGCAATGAGGAAGGGCTGGGATCGACATCTGAGATGAGATTGGCCATCCTCCATGCCTGGTCACCGATCAAGAGCCGCGCCGACATCTCCGCCAGAGCTTCATCGAGGAAGGGTTCTTGGACCTGGTCGCTTCCCACGGTTGCGTACCACCATTGATGGGCGATCTCGTGGGCTAGGACATGCCGGCCCACGGTCTCGTCGAACCCGGCATAGTCGAATAGCTCACCCAGAAGAGGCAAGGTCTCCAAGCCCCCCGGGTGTCGAGCCGCGACCACAACCCCCGGATATTCCATCCCACCGAGCACGCCCGCTGTTTCGA
>JBKJYP010000128.1:0-7227 GCA_046715695.1 Actinomycetota bacterium
GAGAAGTTCCCGCCGGACCCATTCGATTGGGACGCAGACGCCAACCTGATGAACGACTGGGCGATGGGACTCGCGTACTCCCCCGATCCCTCTTCTCCCGGACGAGCCCTTATCCCCTTCGACCACAACGCTCGCTTGATCCCCGAGATCTGGGAGCGGTGGTTGCAGCATGACCCCGTTCGTATGGTGCCGCGCTACGCCGAGGAGCTTGGATCGCTAAAATCGATCTCCTTCGATGCGGGGCGTTCGGACGAATGGAACCTCGACCTCGGAGCCGGCGCATTCTCGGATGCGCTCACCGAGCAGGGGATCACACATAGCTTCGAGCTGTTCGACGGCAAGCACGGAGGTCTCCTCTATCGTTACCCATCTCATATCCGGAAGCTCGTAGAGGCACTCCAAAGATGAGACCCGATCCGACCTCGTTGAAGATGCGGGTCGCGCTCAACGCGTCACAGACAGATGCGCGGCGTGGCGTAGTTCGGCTGAACCCCCTGTTACTTGACGCGCTCGGAGTGGCCGCATGGGACGCGCTCGAGCTAAGAGGCAAGAAGGCGACAGGGGCGCTGGCCGCGGCCGCCCCTCCCGGAGTGGATCAAGCAACGATCCTCATGGATGACATCACATGCATGAACGCGGGAGTCGTGGCCGGAGACGTCGTAGATGTGAGCAAGGGGACGGTCAGTTTCGCCGCTTCCGTGACGTTGACGGGACTCCCGCAAGGCGCGATCCAACTCGACCCGGCCGCGGTCCGGTTTGCACTCCTGGGAAAGGTCCTCTTCCCGGGAGACAAGGTGAGCCTGCTACCCCAAGACTTCAGCCGGCCCGGCGCCTCCGAGACCATGATGGAGGTCGATCAGCTCGTCCAGCACCTGCACAGTGCGTGGGGTGAGGGGTGGAAGACGGCGCTACTCGATGTTGCGGCAACGGCTCCGCCGGGCCTCGTCCGCGTCACGATGGAAACCGTCTTCAACTGGGATAACGCGGCGGAGGCTACGACGGCAGGGAGCGGGACCCCGGTTTCGGCAGGTCGCGCTGTCCCCGCCCTCGAAGATCTGCCCGGGCTCGAGGATCAGATCAAGAGGCTCAAAGAGGTTCTCGAGATCGGCTTCCACCACACCGAGCTCCTCGGCCGCCTGGGCACCCAAGCCCAGATGGGGGTGCTGATCACCGGCCCTCCGGGCTCTGGAAAGGTCGCCCTGGTCGAAGCGGTGGCTGCCGCTGTGGGGGCCAAGGTTCACAGGTTGTGGGGGCCGGCACTCGCGCGCGGTGGGACGGACAAGGCCGCCTCCGACCTCGTCACCGAGGTTGCGCAGGCCGAAGCTGTCGCCCCCGCCGTACTTCTTATCGAGGACGTCGAGGCACTTGCGCCGCGCGAAGACCCGGGGCCACTGCTCAGTGTTCTGCTCGAGGTCATCGCGGGGCTGATCGGACGTCGCCGGATAGCAGTGGTCTGCACGACGGCCCATCCCGAGGGAACGAACACCGACCTGAGGAGCCCCGGCATCCTGGATCTGGAGATAGAGATCCCTCTGCCTCGCCGAGAGGACAGACGCCGGATCCTCGAGGTTCATTCGCGCGGCCTCCCACTCGGAGCAGATGTGTCCCTCGACGCCGCGGCCGCCAAGACCCCCGGGTTCGTGGCTGCCGACCTCCTCCAGCTTTGCCGAGAAGCGGCCCTCCATGCCGCGGTGCGAGCGAAAGAGACGGGGGCGACGGCGCCGGAGCTGCTTGTGATGCAGGCCGATCTGGATGCCGCGCTCGAAGTGGTGCGCCCCAGCTCTATGGCCGGAGCTTCGATCGAGATCGCCGACGTCAAGTTGGATGACGTCGGGGATATGGAGGAGACGAAGAAGGTCCTCGTCGAATCGATGGTGTGGCCCCTTCGCTATCCCGATTCGTTCGCGCGACTCGGTGTCGAGCCTCCCCGCGGCGTGTTGCTCTTCGGCCCTCCGGGGTGTGGGAAGACCTATCTCGTCAAAGCCTTGGCGAGTGAGGCCGAGGCGAACTTCCTTTCGGTCAAGGGAGCCGAACTGCTCTCGAAGTGGGTCGGCGAATCGGAGCGCGCTGTTCGTGAGTTGTTCCGCCGTGCACGGAACGCCGCGCCCGCGGTCGTCTTCTTCGACGAGATCGATGCGCTGGCTCCCGTGCGCGGCCAGTCGAGTGATTCCGGAACCACCGATCGCGTCGTCGCGCAGATCCTCACCGAGCTGGACGGCGTCGAGGATCTGAGTGGCGTTTTCGTCCTCGGGGCCACTAACCGTCCCGATCTGATCGACCCGGCTCTGCTGCGTCCCGGCCGACTCGAGCGACTCGTCTACGTTCCTCCGCCCGACGCGATCGCGCGCGGCCTGATCCTCAAGGCCGTCACCCGCAAGATGCCCTGCTCGCCGGAGTTCGACCCGACCGGCACGGGGGCCGCCTGCGAGGGCTACTCAGCCGCCGACCTGGAGGCTCTCGCTCGTGCCGCCGCGATGATCGCGATGCGAGAGGACATGAGTGCTCCCCAGATCACCGACGCGCATTTCAAGCAAGCAGCATCGGAGATGCGACCTAGCCTCAGGGCGGACCAGGTAGAGCACCTCAAGAGTTGGGCCGATCAGATGACGCGTTCCTGATAATTCCAGTCGCGGCCCGGGAGTATTTGGGTCGTTCCGGTCGATAGGCAGATGACCTTACCGTCGGCATTCAGGACTTCGCCTCGCGCGACCGCAAGGCTCTTGCCGCGATGGACGACCTCACCTCGACCGACCAGGTCGCGGCCATCGCCGTAGGCCGGGCGTAGGTAGTTCACCTTGATATCCACCGTTGCGTAGCTCGTGCCCGCAGGCACGGTCGTCTGTACCGCCCCGGCGAGTGCAGCATCGGCGAGCAAGAGGTGGAACCCACCTTGGACGGTTCCGACCGGACTCGTCAGCCACTGGGTCGCGGGGAGCGTGAACGTGCAGCGTCCCTCATCGACCTCTGACACCCTGAGCCCGATGAAGTTGTAGATCGGTGGGGGAGGGAGCTCGCCCGCCATCTCGGCGCGCAGGATCTCGAGCCCAGACATCGAGTCCCAGATGTCTTGCGTGAGGATCTCTCCAACCACATCGCGGAGGTATGGATCGGGCGTGTCGTACTCGGGGGCCGGCCAAGGCTCCATCTCCGGAGGTTCGGGTAACTCCTCCATCGTTGGGAAGATGAAGCACCTGGATGTCGCATGCGCCAGCAACTTGCCTTCAGCGTCGGTAACCGACGCTTCACTCAAACCGAGAGATCGACCGCCGTGGATGAGCCGCCCCCGAGCGATGAACTCTTTGCTTTCCGGGGACGCGGGTCGAAGGAAGTGCATCGAGATCTCAGAGGTCGTGTAGACCGTTCCCGCAGGAAGTCCCGACTGGATCGATGTGCCCAGAGCCGCATCGGCCGGGATCGCCAGGACACCGCCGGAGAAGGCGCCGGCGGGGGTCTGCCACCACGGGCTCGCCGGCATCGTGAACGTCGATCCGCTCATCGAGTATTCGGTGGGCCGGGACCCGGTCAGGTGCGCGATCGGCGGGATCGGGCCCCCGCGCTTCTGGAACATGCGCAGCTGGTCGATGCCCGAGAGACCGAGCATCGACGGTTCCGGATACGCCCCTCTTGCCTCTTCCTCCCAGATCATCGGCGAAGGATAAGAGGTGAGGTCCTAGTTGGTTGGAGACGGCGACGGCGTGACCACGATCTGCTTCCGGCCCGTGGCGATGTAGGTGAAGCCGGCGTTGAGCCCGCCCGACGGGTTGTCCACATATTGGCTGCCTTGACAGAACAAGACGAAAGCTTCGGTGGAATCAACGGGGACGTATCCCGTCTCTCCTCCCGGCTTCTCCCAGAACAGTGTCGCCCTCGGGTCATTCTCGTTGGGAGCCCCAAGGTCTCCGTAATAGAAAACGACCATCAGATCCGTGCCGGTGAGTTCGATGCCTGGTGTCGGCTCGAGAACGAAGGGACGGTTCCAGGTCTTCGGGTCGACATCGAATCGGAACGCGGTGATCCCCTGGACGGTTTCCCCGAAGATCAGGTGAGCGCGCCGGTGGAGACCTTTGCTGCAGTCGGGCGTGCCGATCATGATCTCGCCGGTCACTTCCTGACGCGGTGGCGTCTTCTTGGCTTGTACTGGTAGCACGAGCCATACCTGCAGGAGCACCATCGCGACGAGAGCTATCCGGGTGAACCTCATGAGTCGGGTTTCTCCGGGAGCCACTAGTCTCCTTGGGTGACCGGAAGGATCGTCGTTCTCATATCGGGCACCGGGTCCAACCTGGAGGCCCTCATGCACGCCTGCGATGCAGGTGAGGTGCCCGGCTTCGTGGCCGCGGTTATCGCCGACCGAGATTGTCGTGGCCTGACGCTGGCAGAGAAGGCCGGGATCCCAACTGAAGTTCTAAGGCCCGCCGACTTCGGCGATCGCGACGGTTGGAGCGATGCCCTGCGGATCACGGTTGCCGGGCACAAACCGGACCTAGTGGTCTCGGCCGGTTTCATGCGGATCTTGGCTCCCGTGTTCGTCGATGCGTTCGAGGGCAAGTTGATCAACCTCCATCCGTCGTTGCTGCCGTTGTATCCGGGCGCGCATGCGGTTAGGGATGCGCTCGCGGCGGGAGCAGCTGAGTCGGGCTCCACCCTGCACTTCGTTGACCACCAGGTGGATCACGGGCCGATCCTTCTGCAGGAGTCGGTCCCCATCGAACCTGGTGACACGGAGGCTTCCCTGCACGAGCGGATCAAGGCCGTCGAGCACCGGATGCTGCCTCAAGCTTGTCGCCTGCTGCTCGAGGGCAAGGCTCGCCTCGAGGGGGGCCGGGCGGTCATCGACCAGTAGAGGAACCCCGCCGGGGACGGCGTACCTGAGGGCCATGCGGCGGCTGGTGGTCCTCGTGTTGTGTCTCGCGCTGTTCGCCGCGCCCGCGGCCGCCAAGGGCAAGAAGAAGAAGGGCCCCAAGCCCTGGTCCAGCCCCGAAGTATCGATCCTCGTTCCTCACCCGGTCCTCTACAACACCACCGGCGAGTTGCTCGGCGTCACGATGCAGGAGTTCCTCAACTCGTGCGCGGTACCGACGACCAACGGGGTCGACGCTTATGTCTTCGAGGTTCCGCCGGAGTACAGCGGTTACGAGGCCACGGTGGAGACCGTCGGGAACCTCGGCGGTGTCGTGCCACCGGATCTCGACATCTGGATCTTCGATGATGCGTGTGAGCTGCAGGTCGGGTACCAGTCGGCGGGCGTCGACGAGGCGGGCCCCATATTCAAAGACACCGCCTGGATCGTGGTAACGAACTACACGGGCCATGCCAACCAGATGCTCCACATCGACCTGACCCCCAAATAGGAATCTGGAGCAATCACCGAAGCACCCGCGATCCCGTTATTGCTTTCATGAAGCGGCTTGGCCTGTTGTCGACGCTAGTCACGGTGCTGGCGATGATCTTCTCCGGCCTGGGCCTCGCTTCCAGCCGACCCAGTCACCCTGAGCAACAAGAAAGCCCCAGCCCGTCCCCGACGCCTTCCCCGACAGAGAGCCAGACTTTTCACGGAGATCCTTGTTGGGCCTTTAACGCTTGCCGTTACGTGTACTTGGAAACCAGCAACGATATGGCTCGATATGGCACAAAGATCTTTCTCAGGGGCGAAGTCGCCCCTTACCCAGAGGAGTGTCCAAGCTCGGAGCATGTGACTTTAAATCGTCAATTCCTCGGTTCAGAGCCTGAGGTCATGGGCACCACGGTGTTGTCGCCCGATGGCTCTTTCATCATCTCGGTCGGAGCGGTTGAGAATGCGAACTATTGGGTTTCCTTGTCTGAACATTCGCCCGCATGCCATTCGGCTACATCGAATCCGGTCGTGGTTGAGGTCAGGGTTGTCATCGGATTTGGTGTGACGTTGCCCGGGCCTAAGCAGGGATCCCGATTCCGCCTAACGACGATCGTTATGCCCTGCCACCCTGGCACGGATATCGAACTCTTCTCGGCGAGGCGCGGCGAATTATCAATGGATTCCTCTAAGACGCTTGACGATGATTGCCGGGTTGCCTTCGTGCGGCGCCTTTCACACAATCGTGTTTTTCAGGCTAGATGGGCCAAGCAGGATGATGACCATGAATCCGGCCATTCCCGTCGCATCTTCGTGAAAGTTCGTAGATAGCTCCAGGAAAGTACCTAGAACAGGTAGTTAGCTGGTGCTATCTCGGTTAGCAGGTTGAGTCGGTTAGGGCGAAGAGTTTGTTCACTCGTTCCTTGTAATCGAATTTCGCTCGGATGGCGTCGCCCATGTCTTTCATGTCGGTGTTCCAGCGGTTCGGGTGATACGTGGAGCCCCCACCACTTAGATAGGGATACATCGCGTAGCCGTAGTACTTGTCGTGATAGTGGTCGGTGCCGCTGCTCGAACACTTGTAGCGGTCCTCGGCCGGTTCGATGGCACCGAAGAGGTTGTGCCCGAGCTCTTGGAGAAAGGCGTTCCGCAAGCCCTCGTTGCCGTTGTCGAAGAGGCAGCCCCTGAAGATCACGACCAGATCGCCGTACTTCTTGGGCCGCCAGATCGGGACCTCGCCGAGGGCCGGGATCGTGCACGAAGGATTCCCTGCGAGCGAGTTCACCATCAAGACGTAGTGGAAGATGCCCCGACGCGGCTCGCGGAACTTGGTGTTGTAGTAGCGATCGACGTCGTCGTCGCCGGTGGTGAATGAGGTCGAGGATTCGAACTCGAGCGAGTCCCCACCGCCGAACTTGCCCTGGTCTATGTGGAGCGTGATCCCGTGCTCGGCGAAGGTCTGCCTGAAACCCTTCACCAAGCCGCGGGGGAAGCGGTAGGAGCCGGTGCTCGCAAGCATGTGATCGACCTCGATGAAGATGTCCCGTGCGATGGGGTCGGGGTAGCTGCAGGTATCGCCACAGAAGACTGCAGCTCTCCGGTACCACCATCTCGATTCGACGAAGTCGCTCAAGCCGTCCCGGTCGGCGTCTACCCGGGCGTCGGTGGTTGCTTGTTGGTCCTCGCGGCACGCATGCAGGCCATCACCGTCCTCATCCAGGTCCTCGAGGTCGAATGATCTCGATGATGAGTGGGAGAGCCCGGAGGTATCCGTAACGCTGAGCGTCACGATCGTGGAGACGCGCGGGCAGGCTTGGTAGAGATGCCCGGCCCCCGGCCCCCCCTAGGTGCTCGTGGCCTCTCCCCACTCCCAAGTGAAGCTGAGGGCATCGCCT
>JBKJYP010000129.1:0-9074 GCA_046715695.1 Actinomycetota bacterium
GTTGGGCGATCGGTACGACGGACATGACCGATGACCCCGAGCATCAGGACAGGGTGGACGCGGCCAGTCTTTACGAGCTCCTCGAGCGCGAGATAGTTCCCCGTTTCTACGACCGCCCCGAAGGTCCGGTGCCTCGCAGGTGGACCGAGCGGATCAAGTCGTCGCTGCACAGCTTGGGTCCTTTCGTCACCGCCGACCGGATGGTCAGGGATTACGTCGAGAAGCTCTACGACCCCGCCGCGGTGCATGGTCGCGAGATGGCGGCCGATGGCTTCGCTCGTGCTCGCGCCCTGGCCGAGTGGAAGGGACGCGTCAAGGCGGCCTGGAGCGAGGTAGCAGTTGTGAATGTCGAAGGCGATGTATCCGCGGCGAATGTCGGCGACTCACGCGAGGTCACGGCTCTGATCAGGACGGGCTCATTGAGCCCGAGTGACGTGTTCATCCAGCTCGCCCACGGAAGTGTGGGCGCGAACGGCGAACTCGTCTCCCCGCATGTCGAGACGCTCGAGTGGTCGGGAACCGACGATGTCCTCCACCGTTTCAAAGGGACCTTGACCGTGAAGTCGGCAGGCCTCTACGGCTACGCGCTGAGGGTGATCCCACAACACAAAGACCTCCCCGAACCGATGACCCTAGGCCTCCTAACCTGGGCCTAACCCTCACCGGTATTTCCCCGTCGTTCTTCGGAGGCTCAGTGCCGTCACGCGGCACTTTCCCTCCGAAGAAGGGTTAGGCGGTGTAGATCGTGGCGCTTTCGGGGGGCAGGGCTAGGTTCGGGCCATTGCGTTTCGGCTCGTCTTTCGACGCCAGAAGCAGGGCCCCCGTTCTCTCCGGAGGCATCGGGACCTTCTGCGGTTCATCGGAGAAGTTGCATGCGACGCTGATCGCACCTCGCTCCATGACGATCCACTTGCCCTTTTCGTCGAAGCGGGTATGCACGCGATCGAGACGGCCATCGCTCAGGTCTTCGGAGGATCGTCGCAGCCGGAACAACTCTCTGTGCCACTCGAGAAGGCCGGCATGGTTCTCTTCTTCCTGTTCCTCCCACGCAAGCACGGACCACTCGAACGTGTCCACGTTCTGAGGGTCGGGGATGTTCAGGGGAGACCAACCGAAATCGGCGAACTCACGTTGTCGGCCCTCGGTGACGGCTTTGCCCAGAGCCTCGCCGTGGTCGGTGAAATACATGAAAGGACTGGTAGCGCCCCACTCCTCGCCTTGGAAGAGCAGAGGGATGAACGGGGACGTGATCAGCAGGGCGGCCCCCACCTTCAGCAGGTCTTGGCTGACGATCTGCGACGTGCGCTCGCCGAGAGCGCGGTTCCCGATCTGGTCGTGGTTCTGCAGATAGCTGAGGAAGTGGAACCCACTCAACCCCGATGCCGGCCGGCCGTGCCTCCGTCCCCTATAGGTGGAGTTTCGGCCGTCGTAGACGAAGACCTCGCGCAGCGCCTTCGCGAGATGCGAGAGGAAACCGAAATCGGCGTAGTAGCCCTGGTCCTCTCCCGTCATCACTGAGTGCAGTGAGTGGTGGAAATCATCGCTCCACGCCGCATCGAGCCCGTAGCCGCCGACCTCGGGACTGCGCACCAATCTCGGGTCGTTGAGATCGCTCTCGGCGATCAACCACAGCTTGCGTCCCGAGCGAGCTTCCAGCGCCCGAACTCGCGTCGCCAGTTCCTCGAGGAAGTGTGTCGCGGATGTGTCCACGATCGCGTGGACGGCATCGAGGCGGAGACCATCGAAGTGGTAGTCGGACAGCCACATCAAAGCGTTCTCGATGAAGAAATCGCGCACCGGCCCACTGTCCGCTCCGTCCAGGTTGACGGCTTTCCCCCACGGTGTGGAGTAACGATCGGTGAAGTAGGGACCATAGGACTCGAGGTGGTTCCCCGCCGGGCCGAGGTGGTTGTAGCAGACATCGAGGATGATCGACATCCCGTAGGAATGACAGAGGTCGACGAGCCGCTTGAGATCGTCGGGGGAGCCGTAGGTGTCTTGTGGCGCCCACAGATCGACACCGTCGTAGCCCCAACCCCGCGCCCCTGGGAACTGGGCGACCGGCATAAGTTCGATCGTGTTGATGCCGAGTTCCTTCAGATACGGGAGCCGGGGGATGATCGAAGTGAAGGTGCCTTCGGGTGTGAAGGTCCCGACATGCAACTCATAGAGGATCGCCGATCCGACCGGGCGCCCCGTCCAACCCTCATCGCTCCAGTTGTAGTTCGAGTGGTCCATCAGGCGAGAGGGGCCCTCCACTCCTTCTGGCTGCCAGGGCGAGCGCGGATCGGGGAGGGGACCTTTCCCATCGAGGACGAAGCCGTAGTCATCGCCGGGCCCGGAAGCGTCATCGGTAGCCTCGAACCAGCCCGAGCCCGATATCTCCATGGGCACCTTGCGCCCACTGATGACCACCTCGGCCCGGGACGCGTTCGGGGCCCACACCCGGAATGTGTGGCTCAAGCTCCTGCCCGCCCTATGGTCATGCTGAGACCCCTCTATCGGTTTTCTCTACTGCAGCCTCGTTTATAACAACACGCCATCGCAGCGTGGCGACGAATGGTTGGCCCTCGACGAGTTGGACCGGCCACGACATGACGACCCGGGTGCCCTGGGCCATGGCCCTCAAGCCCTCCAGCGTTGCCGACACCGTCGCTACCGTCTCGGTGTGGACCGTCGCCGGGAGATCGAGGAACTCGACCTCGAGGCCCGCCTCTCCCTCCGGTCGGGTCACCGACCATCCCCTCCTGTCACTCCTCATAGCGTTGGGGCCGATATCTCTTCCAAGATCGAGAGGGCAAACGTATGACTCGATCCCGAATTCGAACGAGCGCTCCGACCCCCGCGGGTCCCAGTCGGGAGCGGTTAGCTCGTAGGTCACGAGGAAGCCGTCATCGGCCGCCGTGACCGTCTTCACGATGCGGAGCCCGTTCGCTTCATGGATCATCGTCAGCCTGGCCCCTTGAGCGCCGTACTCATATGGCCCTTCCACTCGTTCTCCATCGATCAGATCGATCAGAGCGCCGACGCCGAAAGGATCGGGCACGAGGTCGAGTCTCGGTTCCGTTCGCGCTCCTATGGCTGCCATCTCGTCCGGGCCTTCCTCAGGATCCTCTTCAGATCCTTCGTCGACGAGGTGGTACGCCTCCTGATGCCGCCCCATCGCCGCGAGGAGATTCGCCCCCACGCGATGGTCGTCGATCTCGATCAACCGGCCGCCCGCGTGAGGTGCGGCAAGGATGACCCCCCAAGGTGTATGTATCGCGACCTCGGTTCTCGTATCGGAGTCGATGTCGATGTGCTCGAACCCTTGCCGCCGACCGAGCTTTGCCTCGGCTTTCATCAGGTGATGCCACAGGGCCGAACGCATGAAGGTCAGATAGACCCCCCCGAACACGCCATGCCAATAGGCGCAGTTGCACTGGGCTTTGTAGAGCGAGCGGAGCGCCTCGTCTCCTTCTCCCGCCTCATGCAAACGAGACGACACCATCAGCATCCGTTTGTGAAGATGATTCACCTCGGGGTACTTCGCTAGGAACGCTCTCCAGGGCGCACCGCGCGTGAACGAGAGCGCACCCTCGGGGTCTTCTTTTTGCAGTTGCTTGCGCAGGCGCCCGAGCGTGATGCGCGCATCGGTGGGCAATGCCCACGTCATCATCTCGTCATAGGACGAAGAGGGGGGATACACGCGTCCTCGTGGTCGATCGTCACCTAGGAAGACCGTCTCGATCCCATCATCGTTCTCGACGGCGGTGAAGAACGACTCGAGCCAGCCTCCCTCGTAGACGCGCTCGTAGGTATCGGGCCACTCACCGAACTTCTCACCATCGTCCGCGTAGACCCATAGCCTGTCGGGATCGGCCTTCATGTGTTCGAGGACCCTGTCGACCTTCTTGTAAGGGATCAGGTATCGGAGGTTCCGGTCGCCGGGATAGACGAGCAAGGGCGCTCCGTTGTGGTCTGTGACGAACGGTCCTTTGAGATCCGCATCGGGGATCCCGGCGGCATGGAAGATCGTGTCGTCGATCACCGTCCAGCGCACGCCCGACGCGACAAGGGAACCCACGACATCCTGTTCCCAGACCCGCTCCGTCAACCACGCGCCTTCAGGAGAAGCCCCGTATAAAGCTTCGAGGTGATGGGTGAGCAGCCGGATCTGACCCACACGGTCGCGCTCGGGCAACGCCGCGAGGATCGGCTCGTAGAACCCGCCCGTCATGAGCTCCACGCGTCCGACCGACACCATGTCGCGGATCATCTCCGTCACTTCGGGAGTGTTCGCTTCGAGCCATTCGAGAAGGCAGCCCGAGTAGTGCAGGGTCGCTCGGATGTCTTCATGCCGGGAGAGGACCTCAAGGAAAGGCTTGTAACAGCGCTCTGTTGCATGGCGGACGACCGCATCGAGGTTGCCCACCGGTTGGTGGAAATGGACGACCAACGCCAGCCGGGCAACCCGAGGAAGCGTCACGACCACATCTTCATGTTGCCTCGCCTTCCTTCATAAGGAGGACCATCGAGCGCGCATCCAGATCGAGGGCCTCACCGCTCCGGATGGAGCCGCCCACCTGATCGGGGTCCGCTACCGAGGTGTCCATCACTTTGGACCAAGCTCGGCCCCACACCTCATCGGGCAGGGTGAAACGGATCGGCTCATGATGGGCGTTCAGGAGTAGCAAGAAGGTGTCGTCGACGATCCTCTGACCCTGAGGCCCGCGGTCGGCGATCTGGTCCCCGTTCAGGAACATCCCGAGTGTCTTGGCGAAGCCCGTATCCCATTGTTCTTGAGTCATCTCCTCGCCACTAGGTTGGAACCAGGCGATGTCTTTGATGTCGCCTCCGTGCAACGGCCGTCCGTGGAACCACCTCTTCCGGCGGAACGTCGGGTGCTGTTTCCTGAAGTCCATCACCCGCCGCGCGAATCCGAGGAGGGCGAGGTTCTCGTCGCGATCGGACCAGTCGAACCACGAGATCTCGTTGTCTTGGCAATATGCGTTGTTGTTCCCGTCTTGGGTGCGCCCCATCTCGTCCCCACCGAGGATCATCGGGACCCCTTGAGAGAGAGCCAGGGTGGCGAGGAAGTTCCTCTTCATCTTGTTCCGCAGAGCTTGGATCGCCGGGTCGTCCGTCTCGCCCTCGACGCCGCAGTTCCACGAGCGGTTCGTGGACTCGCCGTCCTTGTTCTCTTCCCCGTTCGCCTCGTTGTGCTTGTCGTTGTAGCTCACGAGATCGTTGAGGGTGAAACCGTCATGTGCAGTGATGAAGTTGATGCTGGCGATCGGCCGGCGCCGATCGTCCATATATAGATCAGAGCTCCCCGTCAGACGGAAAGCGAGCTCCCCGAGCCCACTCTCTTGGCCTCGCCAGTAGTCCCGCACCGTGTCCCTGTACTTACCGTTCCACTCAGACCAAAGCGGTGGGAAGTTGCCGACCTGATATCCACCTGGGCCGATGTCCCATGGTTCGGCGATCAACTTAACGCGAGAAAGAACCGGGTCCTGATGGATGATGTCGAAGAACGCCGAGAGACGGTCGACCTCGTAGTACTCGCGAGCGAGAGCTGCTGCCAGATCGAACCTGAAGCCGTCCACATGCATCTCGGTCACCCAATAGCGGAGGCTGTCCATGATCAGCTTGAGTGACTGTGGATGCCGGGGACTGAACGAGTTGCCGGTTCCCGTCACGTCGAAGTAGTAGCGCGGGTCCTCCTCGACAAGCCTGTAATAGGCCTGGTTGTCACAGCCTCGGAAGCTCAAGGTCGGTCCGAGCTGATTGCCCTCGCCGGTGTGGTTGTAGACGACGTCGAGGATCACCTCGATGCCGGCCGCGTGGAGAGCGCGCACCATCTGCTTGAACTCGTTCACCTGCTGCCCTCGCCCCCCGGCGCTGCTGTATCCCGAGTATGGCGCGAAGAAACCGATCGTGTCGTAGCCCCAGTAGTTGCGGAGACCCCGATCGATCAGGTGCTGGTGATGAACGAGATGGTGAACGGGAAGCAGCTCCACGCTGGTGATGCCGAGAAGCAGGAGGTGTTCGATCGCGGCGGAGTGGGCCAGGCCTGCGTAGGTCCCTCTTAGATCCTCCGGGACGCCGGGGTGCAGAGCCGTGAACCCCTTCACATGCAACTCATAGATGACCGAGTCGGCGAGAGCGGTCTTGGGTGAGCTGTCGTTCCCCCAGTCGAAGGATCCGTCCACGACGATCGAACGAGGGATCCGGGATGCATCGTCTTGCTCGGAGAACGAGAGGTCCCCAGCCGGGTCGCCGGCCGCGTAGCCGTAGACCTCGGGTCCCCAGTCCACGTCCCCGTCGATCGCGAGGGCATAGGGATCGATCAGCAGCTTGTTGGGGTTGTACCGGAGACCCGCTTGCGGCTCGTAAGGGCCGTCGACCCTCCACCCGTACCTGCTGCCCGCTCCGATCCCCGGCACGAACAGGTGCCAGACGGACACATCGCGCTCGGCCGTGTCGAGCCGGGTCTCGGATCCGTCATCGTCGAAGAGGCAGAGCTGCACGCGCCGCGCTCCTTCCGAGAACAGCGCGAAGTTGGTCCCACTCTCTTCGCAGCTCGCTCCCAGGGGATCTGCTCGACCGGGCCAGGATTCCATCGCGCCCTCACCTTAGGTGCCGGGTGTAACCTCCCGCGACATGGAGCCGGGGCCCGGAGTTCTACCTCGCTTATTGGAACTGCAAACCGAGGACACCGCTCTGAGGCGGCTGGCGGATCGCAAGGCGACCCTTCCAGAATCCAAGCGACTCGAAGAGGTTACTGAGGCGTTGGCGGAGCTCGACGCCGATCTGGGCATCGCCACCAAGCAGTATGAGGAGGTCGCCCGAGAGGCTTCCCGTCTCGAAGGCGAGGTCGAGCTCCTCGAGCAGAAGATCGCTCGGGAGGTGCAACGGCTCTTCTCAGGAGGGGTGTCGAACCCGAAAGAGCTTTCCTCGCTGCAGGCCGAGGTGGAGAGCCTGAAGAGGAGGCGGTCCACCCAAGAGGACGAGCTTCTCGAAGTGATGGTCAACCGGGAGTCGGCCGGGGAGACCCTGGCCCGCCTCAAGGACGAGCAGGCAGCGGCGAGCAAGGAGTCGGAAGAGCTCCGAGCCAGGGTCGAGGAGATCTCCAACGAGATCGACGCCGACTCGGACGAGCACGAGCGTTCCCGGGGCGCGATCGCATCGGACATCCCCTCCGATCTACTGGCCCTCTACGACAAGCTCAGATCGGAGAAGGCCGGTGTCGGTGCAGCGAAGCTCGAGGGAGCGACGTGCCTCGGCTGCCACATGAAGCTCCCCGCACAGGAGCTCGAGCGGATGAGGTCCGAGGGTGGATTGCAGCGTTGCGACAACTGCCGGCGGATACTGGTAGTCGATTGAAAGCCGTTCTTCACACCGACGGCGGAGCGCGCGGCAACCCCGGGCCCGCCGGGATCGGAGTCGTCCTCCGCACCGAGTCCGGTGAGGTCATCGATGAGCTCGCGGAAGCGATCGGAGAGGCCACCAACAACGTCGCCGAGTACAAGGCGCTGATCGCCGGTCTCGAGCTCGCGCTGAAGCATGGGATCGACGATCTGGAAGTGAAGATGGACTCCGAGCTGGTCGTCTCTCAGGTCAACGGGTTGTGGAAGATCAAGAAAGATTCTCTGCGGGTGCTCGCTTCCAGGGCGAGCGCACTGATGAGGCGCTTCGCTGCTATCGACGTATCCCACGTGAGGCGAGAGCGGAACGCGGACGCCGACAAGCTCGCGAACCAGGCGATGGATGCAGCCGAGCTGGACGTTGCTCTGGATCGTGAGTCCAGAGTCTCGCAAGACTCCCTCTTCGACTAGGGGGACTCGCTTGATCCTCTGGCATCTCGGGATCGCAGCCTTGATCGTCTACGTCACCTTGGGACGGGCCCGCGTCGACTATCGGTTCGTGTTGCTCGGGGCGATCGCCCCGGATGTGCTCGACGCCGTCATCGGGCTGGTCTCGGGAGAGTCACCGTCCCACAGGTCCTTCGGCCACACGCTCCTCGCGGCCGTCACGGTCTGCGTGATCGTGCTCCTCGCCACGAAAGGAGAGACCCGGCTCTCCTGGTTCGGGCTTGGGGTCGGTTGGATGCTCCACCTGGTGGTGGATGGGATGTGGTCCGTCCCCCGGACCTTCTTCTGGCCCGCGTTCGGGAGCCGGTTCGGTCAGTCTTCCTCCCGTTACGCCTTCGATGATCTGTGGTTGTGGTTGGCGGAGATCGCGGGCGCCTTGATCCTGGCGTGGTTCTGGGTGGCCTTTGGCCTCGGGCAGGAGGGCCGGGCGGCCCGGTGGCTGAAGGACGGCAAGTTGCGCGCGTGAGGTTTTCACTTCTCAGGTACTAGAGTGCAACCACGTATAAGTCAGATACACGCGACATGGGGGTAAGTCCGGTCCGAAGCCGGCGCTGACCCGCAACTGTAGGCCCACCAGCTCGGGTATCGATCTCAGGTAGCCGGGGAGGTGGGCGAGCCAGAAAACCCCATCCGCGTGTCGAGCCGGCGACCTTCTAGGCAAAAGGGAGCGGTCTGCACCTGGACCTCATCCCCCCTTGGGATAGTCGGGAGGAGGGGACGTGAAGAAACCCAGGATCTCTGTGGTCGTCGTGGTCGCGACCGTGGCCGTTCTCGCTGCGGGGGCGGTCGGCATCACGCCTGTCAACGCCAAGCCCATCTCTGCGGGCCAGCGAGCGGTTGCTGCTTCTCGCTTCATCATCATCAATCAGAACGACGACGGCACCTGGCCTCAGTCGTTCTCCCCGCTCGGAACGACAGCGGACGGTGTCGTTTCTCTTGTAGCGGCCCGCCGCGGTCCGGAGCAGATCCGGCGGTCACTGGACCACCTCGAGGCGCATGTTGCAGAGGCCGACAACGTCGGTCTCAAGGCGAAGCTGATCATGGCCGCGGTCGCCGGGGGCCGCGATCCGGAGGACTTCGGGGGCCAAGACCTCGTGACGCAGATCAAAGAGTCGCGGCAAGCCAACGGTCAGTACGGGGAGCACACCCCGGACAGCAACGACTCCGAGGTCTACAACCATGCGCTTGCGATCCTTGGACTGACGGCAGCCGGCGTCG
>JBKJYP010000130.1:0-16322 GCA_046715695.1 Actinomycetota bacterium
TCGTCACGACCGTCTCGCTGCTGGTCCAGATCTACTCGACCAGCTACATGCACGACGACAAGCGGTACACGTTCTTCTTCGCGATCCTCTCGCTGTTCACGAGCTCGATGCTTTTCCTCGTCATCGCCAACAACCTCCTCCAGATGCTCGTCGGTTGGGAAGGCGTCGGCGTCTGCTCCTACTTCCTGATCGGTCACTACTGGGAGGAGAAGGAGAACTCCTCCGCGGCGATCAAAGCGTTCATCACCACCCGCATCGGAGACGTCGGTTTCCTCTTCGGGATCTTCGTCCTGTTCTTCGCAGGGCATACCTTCAACATCATCGAGCTCAACCACGCGGCCGAAGAAGGACACATCGCCGAGGCGACGTTGACCGTCGGAGCTCTGCTGCTCTTCTGCGGGGCGGTCGGTAAGTCCGCACAGTTCCCCCTACACGTTTGGCTTCCCGATGCCATGGCCGGCCCTACACCGGTGTCCGCCCTCATCCACGCTGCGACCATGGTCGTCGCCGGCATCTATCTCGTCGCACGGATGTTCCTGGTGTTCGAGCACGCCGGGTTCGCCCTCGACGTGGTGGCGATCATCGCTTCCATCACGATGTTGATAGCGGCCTTGCTGGCCCTAGTGCAGGACGACATCAAGCGGGTCCTCGCGTACTCAACGATCTCGCAGCTCGCGTACATGATGGCTGCACTGGGTGTAGGCGCCTACACGGCCGGTGTGTTCCACCTGTTCACCCACGCCTTCTTCAAGGCGCTCCTGTTCCTCGGATCCGGTTCTCTGATCCATGCCGTCCACTCGAACAACATGAGTGACATGGGCGGTCTGAAGGAGCACATGCCTCACACGTTCAAGACATTCATCATCGGTTCGCTGGCCCTCGCCGGGATCTTCCCGCTCGCTGGTTTCTGGTCGAAGGACGAGATCATCGGCGGAGCGCTGCGGGCGGCCAGTGAGGGTCATCGTGTAGCAGCATGGGTCGTGCTGGTGTCTGCCCTGATCACGGCCTTCCTGACGGCCCTCTACATGACCCGTGCCTGCGTGAAGACGTTCTGGGGCAGCTACAAGGGACACGGCCACCCACACGAGAGCCCCGGCGCGATGGTCACCCCCCTGTGGATACTCGCGATCGCGACGATCGGGGTCGGGTTCCTCGGCATGCCGGTGATCGGTCCGTTCGCCGACTGGATCACGGTCCCGGGCGAGGAGCATCACGCTTTCGACACCTTCTACAACCTCATACTGCCGGCCGGCTCCGTCCTCCTCGCCGGCATAGCGATCTGGCTGGGGATCCAGCTCTTCTACAAGAACAAGTGGCAGTACGACATCCTTGCCGGCCCCTTCGCCTGGGCCTATCGCTTCGTCGAGAACAAGTACTACCTGGACGACATCTACATCAAGGGGATAGTGCGGCCGATCCAGTACTCGATCTCGAAAGCGGCCTACTGGATCAACCAGAACATCCTCGACGGTGTAGTCAACGGAACCGCCAAGGCCACGGTAGGCACCGCGAAGTTCACCTACAAAGTCATCGATCAAGAGGTCGTGGACTACGCCGTCAATGGTGTCGCCGGGTTGACCGGCTGGACCGGCGGGATCCTCAAGTACGTCCAGAGCGGCAACGTACAGAAGTACGCGGCGGTGCTCTTCGCGGCCGTCGCTCTATTCGTAGCGATCTTCGCACTGACCTAGATCAAGGAGGGCTGAGAGATCATGGAATGGCTGGACGATTGGGGGCTGAGCCTTACGGTGTTCCTTCCCGTGCTCGGCTCGATCGTGCTCCTCCTTGTTCCTACACGCGACGACCGCACCATCAAGATCATCGGCACGGTCTTCGCGGGGTTGGCCCTCGTCGCCGGCATCCTGGTTGCCGCGCGATTCGACTACGGGGCGACGAGTCAGATCCAGTTCGAGACGAACGCATCATGGATCCCGCAGCTGCATGCCCGCTACCACATCGGCATAGACGGGATGTCACTCCCACTCGTGGTCCTGTCGGTGCTGGTCTCGTTCCTATGCCTGATCTACGCGTGGTTCCACGTCCCGAACCCCGGCAAGCCCAAGGCGTTCATCGCGCTGATCCTGCTGCTCGAAACGGGGATGACGGGGACCTTCGCCGCCCTGGACCTCATCTTGTTCTTCGTCTTCTGGGAGCTGGTGCTCGTCCCGATGTACTTCATGATCGGCATCTGGGGAGGGCCGCGCAGGGAATACGCGGCGGTCAAATTCTTCCTCTACACGCTCTTCGGATCGATCTTCATGCTTCTCGGTTTCCTAGCGCTGTTCCTCAAGACCGGGACCTTCGACATGCTCGAGCTGCGTGAGCTGGGTGCCGATGGGATCGGATCGGGGCTCTTCCAGAACATCGTTTTCCTAGGGCTCTTCCTAGGCTTCGCCATCAAGGTGCCGATGTGGCCGTTCCATACGTGGTTGCCCGATGCGCATACCGAGGCTCCGACCATCGGCTCGGTGCTCCTGGCAGCGGTGCTCCTGAAGATGGGGACCTACGGATTCATCCGGATCTCGATCCCGATCCTGCCGGATGCGGCTCACGTCTTCGCCCCGCTGATCGGGATTCTCGCCGTCATCGCGATCATCTACGGCGCTCTCTGTTGCATGGCACAGACAGATCTCAAGAGGTTGATCGCGTTCTCGTCGGTCGGCCACATGGGCTTCGTGATGCTCGGCATCGCCACCCTCACGCCGGAGGGGATCAACGGCGCCATCTTCGGGATGGTCGCCCACGGACTCATCACGGGGATGCTCTTCTTCCTCGCCGGCTCGCTCCACGAGCGGTACCACACGAGGGAGATCGGTGAGCTGGGGGGCCTGCTGCAACAGATCCCTCGCTTTGGAACGCTGCTCACCTACACGGCCATCGCGTCGTTGGGCTTGCCCGGTCTCGCGGGGTTCTGGGGAGAGGTCCTGGCTCTGATCGGTGCCTATAACCCCGCGCCCGGTCTGAACGTCGCACTCTTCCGCGTGTTGATGGTCGGTGGGGGTATCGGTACCGTTCTGACCGCCGGTTATCTCCTATGGATGTTGCAGCGGGTGAACCTCGGTAATCCACCTGAGAAGTTCAAGGACGGCCACGGCCTGTTCGACGTCAAGCCGCTCGAGTGGTGGGCCTGGGCGCCTCTGTTGGTGCTGATCCTCGCCGCGGGTGTCTATCCGTCGATGCTGCTCCACGTCACGGACGGTGCGGTGCAACTACTGATGGGGGCCTTCGGCCACTGATGGACCTCGCCAACATGAACCCCGTCGATTGGCACGCGATAGCACCGGAGTTGGTGCTCACTATCACCGCGTGCCTCGTGCTCGTGGCCGACCTCTTCTTGCCCAGAGAGGCGAAGTGGCTGGCCATGCCGCTGTCGGCAGCCGGTCTCGTCGCTACCCTCGCCGCGGTCGTCTCATTGATCGGTGAGGAGCGCTTCACCTTCAACATGTCCTTCGAGGTCGACAGCTTCTCGATCATGTTCAAGGTCCTCTTCTGCATCATCGGTCTCTTGATCCTCGCGATCTCGTTCGATCACTTCCGATCCGGCAAGTACTACCAGGGTGAGTACTACTTCCTGATGTTGTGCTCCCTTCTCGGCGCGCTTGTTATCTCCAGCGCGAGGGACCTGATCACGATCTTCATAGCGATCGAGCTCATCAGCATCCCTGCGTTCGTGATGTCGGGCCTGCGCAAGGGAGACGCGAGGTCGAATGAAGCGGCGCTGAAGTTCTTCCTGTTCGGCGTGCTCTCTTCCGCGGTGATGCTCTACGGGATGTCCCTGGTCTACGGGATCACGGGAGCGACGAACATCGACCTCATCCGCGCTGCGCTGGAAGGGGCGGGTGACGAACCGATCGTCGTGCTGAGCGTCTTCTTCGTGGTCGTGGGTTTCGCCTTCAAGATCTCGGCGGTCCCGTTCCACTTCTGGGCCCCCGACACCTACGAAGGTTCGCCTTCACCGGTGGCCGCGTTCCTATCCACGGCCAGCAAGATCGGGGGATTCACCGGATTACTCGTGCTCATGTTCCGCGCCTTCCCGGAGGTCGCCGACACCTGGCGACCGATCTTCGCCGTCCTCGCGGTCCTCACGATGACGTTCGGGAACTTCGTCGCCCTTCGGCAACGCAACATCATCCGCCTCCTTGCTTATTCAGGGATCGCTCAGTCCGGCTACGTCTTGGTCACCCTCGCTCTGATCGAGCCGGGAGCCGCATCCAATGAGTCGGCACTGACGGCCGCCCTCATCTATCTGTCTATCTACGCGGTGATGGACGCGGGGGCATTCGCAGCCGCCGTCGCCTTCTCACGCAAGGGCGGCTCCTACTTCATCGATGACTACAAGGGCCTGTGGCAGAAGAGCCCGGCCCTCGCCCTCCTTCTGGCCGGCTTCCTCGTTTCGCTGGCCGGCGCTCCCCCGATGGCGGGTGCCTGGGCCAAGCTCTTCGTGTTCAAAGCGGCGATCGATGCTCAGGTCTACTGGCTCGCGGCCGTGATGGGCGTGAACGCGGTCGTGGCCGCCTTCTATTACCTCGCCGTGGTCAAGCGGATGTTCTTCGACGAGCCGGCGGACGATGAAGCCGTGGAGGTCCCCTATCTACTCCGGCTCGGGATGGGGGTCGCCGCTCTGGCGCTGCTCGTCGCCTTCATCATCCCGACGATCGTCACCGGGCCGGCGGAGGATGCCCAGGAGTTCCAGAACCACGAAGGGGACGTAGTCCGGATCGTCGGCTGACGGGGGAACGCCGGGGCCCTGGAGGAGGCTAAACTTCTATCGCGCCGGGGGGCATCGGGGGGCTGTTACCACCCCCGATGCGGGGCGTATGTTGACAGTGAAGGACAGGGGGTTGCCGGCGCAGTTCTGGCCGACTCGCGGACCTGCTGTCGATCTTCACCGCGAGGAACGGAAGGTTGACCAGCATCCAGATGTCTATCTCAAGCACACGACGGATAGTCGTCTCTCTGGCCTGCGCCGCCCTGGTCTTCTCGTCGCTCGCCGCTGCCCATCCTGCCCAAGCCGCTCCCTCTTGTTTGGGGAACATCTCCGACGTCCCCGGTGTGTCGGGCAGCGAGTGGGGCTCGGCATCGGGCCCCGTCTTCTCGGTCGGGGAACAGGCGATCCAGTCCTTCGCGGCCTCCCCCTACAACGCCTCTTTGATCCTGGCCGAGAACGGGACCCAGGTCATGCGGTCGCTCGACGGCGGCTGCTCGTGGCACGAGGTGTTCGTGTTGCCCGAGGTCCCGGAGGTGCAGGACCCGCCTCAACCCCCTGCCCTCCCGAAGCCCCCGTACAGCTTCACCCGGAACGATTCACGCATCGTGTCCGTATCCATGCCCACGGCGGCCCCGCTGGCCTACTTGCTCATCGAGCAGGTCGAGCCACTCTCCCGGCCCCACCTGCTCTTCTCCACCGATCGAGGAACGAGCTGGATCGTCTCGGGGGGCCTCGAGGATGCGCTCGGGAAGCCGGTAGGCGTCACGGCCTCCATCGCCGACCCGTCGCTCCTCTATCTCCTGACCGACACCTCCGGCGTCAACCGCGCTCTGTCTCCGCCGGGTAGCGACTTCGTCACGCAGATCCATAGGAGCATCGATGCCGGCGGCAGCTTCGGTGAGCCGCCGCTCGCGATCCCACAGATGCCGGCCCGGGGCATAGCAGCCGATCCGAAGAACCCCAAAGAGTTCTGGGTCTGGGGGGTCGGAGGGCTCTGGCACGGGAGGGGCGACGAGGTCAGTCAGGTCCCCGATATCCCCTCGATCGGCGCGGTGGACGTCGCCTCCACGCCTCACGGACCCAGCCGGGTACTCGCGTTCGAGGATCTCGCGCCGGTGGTGCACCGTAGCGATAACGGCGGGAGGACTTGGGCCCAGATCATCACGCCGGGCATCACCCAGTCCGCGGCATCCGTAACGCCGAACCTGTTCGCGATCGCGACCAACGCTGGCGTCTTCATGTATTTCCCCGGGGCGATCTCGGGCGCGGACTGGGTCAACTTCACGGAACGCGGTGGGATCAAGCTCTTCGACATCCGCCTCATGCCGCCGAAGGAACAGAGCGTCTACTTCGAGGTTGTCGGTCGGTCGGCCGCGAACGACCTCCACTGGCTCTCGGTGGGCTCGGGGACGGGGAGCCCGCTCACCGATTTCATCCCCCCGAACGTCGGCGCCCTCAATCCCTTCCTCGACCTCGTCCCGCCCCATCTCGGTCCCAACGGCAAGCGTGTCGAGATCCAGGCCGGGAGGTCCAGGGACGTGGACTACCGGCTGTCCTTGCCTCGGGCCCCAAGCCCACTGGACGTCTTCTTCCTCGTAGACGTGTCGGGCAGCATGCAGGGGGCGATCAACGGCACCGCCGAGGCCCTAGCGGAGATCGTCCAGGAGCTGTCCCAAGCGAACATCAACGTCTGGTTCGGGGTAGGCGAGTACCGTAGTTTCAAGGACAAGCCGGCATATAACCTGGTGCACCAGGTCGCCCGGCCGGATCAAGAGCTGGCCGCCTCGATCGAGAACCTGCGCGCAAGTGGTGGTGGGGACGAGACCCAGCTCGAGGCTCTGTATCAGGTCGCGACGGGTGAGGGCAAGGTCGGCATCAACCAGGACGCCTACTTGTTCGTTCCTCCCGGCCAACAGGCCAACTTCCGTCCCGAGGCCCTCAAGGTCGTCTTGCACGTCACCGACGAGCCGATCTCCGAAGGGTTGCCACATCCTTCCTACGAGACCGCCATCGGGGCCCTCAACGCCAAGGACATCGATCAGATCGGGCTCGCGATCCAGGGCAGCTCGGGTTTCAGCAGCGGCCCCCGCGAGGGCCTGGCCCGGATCGCAGCCGGGACGGGAGCACTGGCGCCGGCCGCCGGAACCGACTGTGACGGCGACGGCGGCTCCGATATCTCCGGCGGGGCCCCCCTCGTCTGCGTCGTGGACCCCGGCGACGTCGAGGACGCAGCTGCGATGGCTCCCGCGATCGTCAACCTCCTGAAGTCCCTGGAGGACCGGGCTGACGTCAAGCTCGGGGTCGCACGAGGCGGCAACATCGTTCGCAGCATCACTCCTCCATCCGTGCCCGACGTCAACCTCAAGTCCTCTCATGCGCTCGAGTTCCGCGTGCGCTACCACTGCCCGGCGCTTCCGGTGCAGCGCAGCTACCCCGTCACCCTTAAGGCATCCGTGCCGGGACGGACCCTGGATACGGTAGCCACACAGGTGGTCTGCACGGTCGAAGAAGAGAAACCGATTCCGGCTCTGACGTACTTACTCCCTGTGCTAGTGCCTATCCCTGCGCCACCCCAACCCGGGACGAACCCTCAGCCCAACCCGCAACCCAACCCCCAGCCCCAGGGGAACCCCCAGGGGGCGTTCGCATCGCAGGAGCAGAAGCAACCCCAGCTCGCCTTCGTCTATAGCCAGGAGCTCAAAGCCCAGGCTGCGATGCAGCAAGAATCTGGCAACGCCGCCCTCAACGAGCAGCGCTACGACATGTCGCGCTATCGTTCCCCGGCCGAGCGCGACGTTCCTCCGGAGCTAGTGCTCGGGGCGGGGCTGATCATCATGGCTTTCATGTACGCAAGCGTCACCCTTGCCCGCACGCGGGTGCAGGTCCAAGACAGGTTCCGTAGGCGCTAATAGCTGCTCAGAAGGAGAAAGATGGCAACCACCGAAGAGGAGATCGAAACAACCGGGGATAAGGTCCGCCGGTTTGGCCGCAAGATCAGGCGCGCCGCCAAGCAGTACAA
Organism: Actinomycetota bacterium; assembly: GCA_046715695.1. Taxonomy (GTDB): domain Bacteria; phylum Actinomycetota; class CADDZG01; order CADDZG01; family WHSQ01; genus DATLNM01. The sequence goes on from JBKJYP010000130.1 coordinate 7,728, forward strand.
CGTCCGGCAACGGCGCAAGCGGGCATCTTCGAAGAAGGGCGGGACCGGGCGGAAGCTTCTGGCCGGTCTGAGCATCCTCCTCATATTGCTCCTGGGGGCCTTCTTCGCCGCGCAGGAGTACCTGAGCCCGCATGACGTAGGCACCGAGGTCTCCTTCGACGAGCTCAGCGCTCTGGCCGAAGAGCACCGCATCGAAACGGCCGTCTTCAACGATCAAGACAAACGCCTGACCGGCATCTTTGCGGTCGATCCCGTCATCCCACTCCCTGAAAAGAAAGACAAGAAGGACGAGAAGGGCAAGGACGAGAAGGGCAAGGGGGCCGCACCCTCAGCTTCTCCCTCCCCGTCGCCGTCCGGATCGGCGTCACCGGCTGCTGCCGGTGGCAACGCCGGTGACAAGAAGAACGACACGAAAAAGAAGAAGGAAGAGGTTGTCGAAGAGCCGTCGCGTGCTCCCATCGGGGCCGACGACTTCTGGTTGGAGTACCCGGCCAGCGACGCCGCCTTCGGCGTCCTCGCCGACATGGTCCAGAAGGCCGGTGCCCGGGTCACGATCGACCAGCAGACCGATAAGGCCATCGTGCGGAACATCAGTCAGTACCTCCTCCCCCTTCTCATCCTGGCCACGTTCTTCGGACTGCTGTTCTCTGCAGGCCGTGGAGGGGGTTCGGGGATCGGAGAGGTCCTTACCTTCGGGTCGATCGGCAAGAAGCGCCAGAAGCGCGGCTTCACGACCCCCATCACCTTCGGTGATGTTGCCGGTGCCGACGAGGCCGTGGCCGAGATGCGAGAGGTCGTCGACTATCTGAAGGACCCGGATCGCTACGAGGAGATCGGAGCATCGCCTCCCAAGGGCATCCTCCTGTTCGGTCCTCCTGGGTGTGGCAAGACCCTGATCGCCAAGGCGGTCGCGGGTGAGGCCGGCGTCCCGTTCTTCTCGGTCGCCGGTGCCGAGTTCGTCGAGTCACTCGTCGGTGTCGGTGCTGCTCGTGTACGAGACCTGTTCCAGCGTGTGCGCGCCGTCGCTCCCGCGATCGTGTTCATCGATGAGCTCGATGCTGCTGGACGCCGTCGTGGTTACGGCGGTAGCGGTGGTGGGGGTTCGGATGAGCGTGAGCAGACCTTGAACCAACTCCTCGTCGAGATGGACGGCTTCGAAGTCTCCACGGGGATCGTGGTTGTCGGCGCCACGAACCGACCCGACATCATCGACCCCGCCCTCATCCGTCCCGGTCGTTTCGACAGGCACATCACCGTGGATCAGCCGGACGCCGAGGGCCGGGAGCTGATCCTCGAGCTCCACGCTCGTGGCAAACCCATCAAGCCCGACACGGATTGGGGATACCTCGCCAAGAGGACTCCAGGATTCTCCGGAGCCGACCTCGCCAACGTCATCAACGAAGCAGCGCTCCTCACCGTGCGTGAGAAGAAGCCCGAGATCGAAACGATCGAGCTCGAAGAAGCCATCCAGCGTGTCCTCCATGGCCCCAAGCGACGCGGTCGCCTCTTGTCCGAAGAAGAGAGCAAGCGTGCGGCGTATCACGAGACCGGGCATGCGATTGTTGCTGCCGCAGCAGGGCGCTCGGCCGATGTGCATCGTGTGTCGATCCTGGCGCGTGGCAAAGGTCTCGGCCTCACGGGGGTGCTGCGCAACGATACGGACGCGCTGCTTCTCACTCGCAATCAGTTGCTCGGGCAACTCGTGACTTCGATGGCAGGCATGGCTTCCGAGGAACTGATATTCGGTGAGCCCTCGACGGGGGCCGAACAGGACCTCGAAGAGGCGACCGAGCTAGCACGCGACATCATCGGTCGATTCGGCATGAGCCCAACGCTCGGCCGCGCGCGCCTCCTGGCTTCGGATGCGGAGCAGTACCTCGGCGGCGACTCCGGCCTCGCCAAGCTGTCGGACCACACGCATACCGCGATGGACACAGAGGTTGCCCGCCTCCTCGAGGCAGCCGAAGCCGAGGCGACACGGATCCTCAAGGCTCACCGGACCATCCTCGACGTGATGGCGAAGCAGCTCGAAGAAGACGAGACGCTAGAAGGTATCGAGCTCGACCGATTCCTCAGGAAGGTCCAGGAGGAGAAGATCAAGCTCAACAGCATCTTCGGGGCCACCGCCTCGACCAACGGGGCAACCAAGAGGACCGGGGCCAAGAAGACGACGTCGCGTAAGAAGACGACCGCCCCCAAGAAGACAACGCGCAGACGAACTTAGATCGAGAAAGAACTCAAGCAGCTGAACGGGCCGGCCCAGCTCTCTCGGGGCCGGCCCGTTCCAATGCACTACCGTCGGGGCGGAGCCAAGTCACTACTCCCGTGTGGGCATCCAGACGGGCGTTCCATCCGTGTTCGTGCAACAACCGGTGGTGGAACGTGCAGACCATCATTAGGTTGACCAGGTCGGTAGGCCCCAAGGGCCAATGGACGATGTGGTGCGCCTGCATGAACTGGCTTCCCTCGCATCCCGGGAAAGAGCAACGGCCATCCCGGTATCGAAGTTGCCGGCGCAGCCACCTTGGCAGATTGCGCGAAGCGAAGCCGATCCCTACGGCTTGACCGTCGGGGTTCTCGAGCACTAGCTGGATACGTGCGTCACAGCAGAGGCGGGCTGCCGTCGCAGGATGGATCACCCCGCCGCCCTCGAACTGAGCTCCCATAGTTTCGGACAGGAGAGCATCGAGTTGTGCATGAACGATCATCGTCGGAGCATCGCCACTGGAGATCCCACAATCTCCAAGGGCCAGCAGATAGAGCGCATCCGCGCGACGCTGGTCGAGCCCGTCGTCTGAGGAGAAGGGGTCAATGTCCGCCTCGTCACTCGGAAGCTTAGGAACCTCCAGTGTCGCGATGCGATCGATCGCATCCACGATCATCTTGCCTTGGTCATTGGGGAAGCGCCCGAACAACGCAACAGTGCCGCCAAGCTCCGTCCAGTGGCGCAGGAAACGTTCGTTCTGGACCTGAGCTGCTTCTTCGACGGGTGGAGCGCACTCGCGCTCCGCGCGATCCCGAACCGCAGAGACCGACACCCGGTACGCCCAGCGCAGCAACCTGGCTTCGTTCTCCGAGGTTGCTATCCGGCACAGGTTCAGCATCTTGTCCATGCTCAGCTCGCCGCGACAGAACGCCTCTGAGATCAGCGGAAGCTTCTTCAGGGCATGGGCGGCTGCCAGCCAGCGTCTCGCCGTGAAGTTGGTGATGCCGACCTTGCCCGAGATCCACCGAGCCATGTCACGGCTACCCTCGTAGTGGTCGGGCAGTCCATCGAAGGAGCCGTCATCCCAGATCGCCGGGTCATCGCAGTCGACGAGAGTCATAAGCATCTCGAACTGGGCACGGCCGACAGCGGCCCGAGCATCATCAAAAGCACTTATGCGCCGGTATCTTCGTTCTAGAGAAGAGAGACTGGTGCTCTTGGAGTACATGGCCGCGCTCCGCTTCGGAGGGGGCGCGGGCCCCTATGGAAGGACTTATCTACCATATGCGAACATACGTTCGTATGTCAAGAGAAATGGCCTAGATAAATGCGTAGCCGCGTAATCGGGGCACTCTTAACCCTCCTTCTGATGGGGGGCCTAATCTCCGTTGGGCACGCCTCGACCGGCGCGCCCTCGCCGGCGCCCACTCCCACTCCCACCAGTACCCCTCTGATCCCCGACCTCTTCCCCGACGATCCGACGCCATCGCCGTCGCCGTCGCCGTCGGACAAGCCGGGTGACGGCGGAGGGCCGGGCGGAGGGCCGGGCGGAGGGGGCGATGGGCGTGGTGGTGGCAAAGGCGGAGGGGGCGATGGGCGTGGTGGTGGCAAAGGTGGCGGTGGCGATGGAACCGGCCCGATAGCGCCGTCCACCCCGCGTATCCCGGGGGCCTACAGCACCGCGATCCTGACCTCCGCGGCGGCGCGGCTACGTGCTCTCGGTTGGTCCGAGCCCGATGTCATCGCGCACGTGTACCCGCCTTTCATCATCGCCGGTGATGCAGTGTGGGTGGACACCTGGGGAGTGCCTCGGTACGGACCCGGTCCCCTCGTCCGGACCCACGAAGGCCAAGATGTCTTCTGCGACTTCGGCGCCCCGGTGCTGGCCTCGGAGAACGGGATCATCGAGTTCGCAGACGGCGGGCTCGGGGGGCGGGTCGCACGGCTTCATCGCGCCGACGGGAGCTACTGGTACTACGCGCACCTCGCCGATTGGAATACCGAGGATCTCTCCTCGGGAGCCCCCGTGCGTGCCGGCCAGGTGATCGGCTATTGCGGCAACACGGGCAATGCCGTAACGACGGCCCCCCATGTCCACTTCGGCTGGTACGGGCCGGGCGGGGTTGCGATCAACCCGATGAAGCCGCTGATCGCCTGGCTCGAGGCCGCCGAGGAGCGGGCAACGGTTCTCGTCGAGCGAGCCGCCGGCGAGCGCATCAAACACATCAGCCGTCTCGTAACCCAACGTCGATTCGGAGATGCATTCTCTCCCGATACATCACAGCTGATGGATACGGGTGAGTCCGTGTGGGCAACGGGATCAGCGCCGTCGATCGGCATGTTCGGCGTGGCACAGGTCGCCTTACAAGAAGCACTGTCCAACCTCGCTCCCGTGAGCGGAGGGGCGGTCTCCCCCTTGTATGAGGAGGTTGAAGATCCATCGGACGCACTCGGCCGGTGGCTAACCGGGGCTTGGGCCCCCGAGATCGAGTAGCCGAGGTGCTACCGGGAGCTCACCGGATTACGGTGAACTCCCGCGTCTCGCTCGACTTGTTCCCGGCCGCATCCGTGGCCACGATCTTGACTAGGTACTGCCCGATCGGTGCGGGCTTGCCCTTGAGTGTCTGACCATTCCATCTGGCGATGACCTCGCCGGTTTCGCCGTTCATCTTCGTCCTTGCCACGATGGCACCGAGGCGGCGGATCGAGATGTTGAGTGAGGCATCCTCGGAGAGATCGAACAGGATCCTGAGCTTGCCCTCGGTCGGATCGTAACGGCTGGGACGTAGGCGCAAGCTGTCGATCTGCGGCTTGGCGGTGTCGACCACGACCGTCCCACTGGCCGGCGAGGCTTCGTTCCCGCCGGCGTCCGTAGCGGTCAAGCGCCAGAGGTACACGCCATCGGGAACATCCAGGCCATCCCAGATGATCGTGGCCGATGTGCCCTGACCTGTCGCCGAGAACACTGGGGTCTCACTCTGGCGCGCTCCCGACGTGGGAAGCACGGTGAAGGTCCAGTCGACCGGCTCCGTGAACGTGGCCATAACCTTCAACGCGTCGGAGCGGCCATCGCCGTTCGGAGAGATCGTGGCCCCCGAAGCATCTGCGGTCGTGCTGGGAGGGGTGGTGTCAAGCGGATCTGGACCTGAGACGGAGTTCCCAGGTGATGGAGCCTCCGACGGGTTGGTGCCCGTCGACGGGTTGGTGCCCGTCGACGGGTTGGTGCCCGGTGATGGAGCCTCCGACGGGTTGGTGCCCGTCGACTGGGTCGCAGCTGGGCTCGGTGAGGTCGATGCTGAAGGATCAGACGTCCCACCGCCACCCGACGTCCCACCGCCACCCGACGTCCCACCGCCACCGACCTGCCGAGGGGCGCGTAGCCCCATGTTCCAGTCGCTGGCGTGATCGGTGAAGACCGTGATCTCGATGTCACCGTTCGGGTAGAGGATGCGTTTGGCCACGCAAGGTGCAGGATCGGCCACGCCGGCCTCGATGGCCTCAGGCGTGCAGTTAGGAACGACTTCGGGTTCGCCGGTGCCTTCGGTGCGGAAGATCAGGATGTTCGCCTCGGTGACGCCGTTGGGGACGGTCGAGGCATCGATCAGGAACACGAGCTGCAGCGGGTCTTCCGCCTTGGCCTCGGGAGCCGTGATCTGCACCTCCTGGCCGAAGAACGTGAACTCACCCGGTGGTGTGTTGGTGATCGTGTCGTCCTCGGTGATCGCGACGTCACCGGAGTTGGGCGAGGTCACAGAGGTCTCCTGGAGATCGCCCGGGGCGGCGCCGTCGCCCGTCTCGTCCGTCGTGAGGGTCTCGTTCGGGTCCACCGTGTTGGCAGTGGAGTCCCCGTCGCCCGATCCCTCGTTGGCCGATGCGTCGCCACAGGTCGCGTCGGCCTCCAGCAGCGGTCGCTCGATGGTCAGCTCGAAGTCGCCCATCTGGCCGTTGTAGCCGTCCACCGCGATGATGTAGGGCGTATCGAGAGCCAGGTTCACGAATGCGACACAGCTGTCGAGCGTGTTGACTGAGTCGTCGTTGAAGGCGAGGGCGGGATCCGCCAGGGGGAAGCCCGGGGTCCCGTCGTCCTGGTAGATCGCGAGCAGCGAGTCCGGCAGCTCCAACCCGTTGACCCGGACCACGAAGTCGTTCGGGTCGTTGGTGGTAGCGGGGTTGCCGTCACTACGCGGCGTCCACTCGTACCAGACCGACGCGTTGGGGCCATTGCCGGCGTGGGCCGGCTCGCCCTGACCGATCTGCTCGGTCGCCGAGACGTTCGTCCCGACCAAGCTCACGAACGGAGGGTTGACGGCGGGGTCCGGATCGGGGACCGCTTTGATGTCGATGAGGTCGTCGTTGCCCGGAGCTGGGGGTAGAGGTGCGGGCGGGGTTGCAGCCGGACAAGCGCCGGCCCCTCCGGTGATGTCGGTGGCGGTCATGACGAAGTTGCCCTGTCGGCCGTTGTAGCCGTCGATAGCTACGAAGTAAGTCGATCCTGCGGTCGCAGCAAACTCCAGGCAGCTGTCGAGGGTCTGGCCTGGAAGGGCGTCGTCGTTGGAGGCGCTCGTGCTCAGATCGGTGAGGGTCTGAGGGTTGGACTCATCGGCCGGGGTCTGGGGATCGTCGAGGATGGGCGGGGTCTCCGGCGTGGCGTCTGTGTAGACGCCTACGATCGTGTCCTCGATCGAGCTCACCTGGTCGAACGACCCGAACGTATCGATCATGTATCTGCCATCCGTGGGGATCCTCAAGGCGTACCACACAGATGCGTTCGGGCCGTTGCCCGCATGCACCGGCTCTGAGCCCTCGGACGTCGCCGCGATGTTGGTGGCACCGATCGTCAGTGGCGATCCGGGAGCGGGTGCCGGAAGCCCGAAAGCGTTGGCGAAGGCGTCGTTATCGGGAGGAGGCGGCGGCGGCGGGACGTTGCTTGGACATTGGGTGCCTTGGGTGATGTTGAGCACGAAGTTGCCCTGGCGTGCGTTGTAACCGTCGATCGCGATCTTGTAGGGGACCCCGGGGGCCGCGTCGAACGCGACGCAGCTGTCGTAGCCGATCCAATCGTCGTTGAACCCGACCGGGGGGTCTACCAAGGGATAACCCGGGGTCGCGTCGTCCTGATAGACCCCGAGGGTGGTGTCGATGATGGTCTCGGTCTGGTCGAGGGACCCGAACGTGTCGATCACGAACGGGCCACCGCTCACCGAGGTGAACTCGTACCAAACCGACCTGCCACCGGAGTTGCCCGCGTGGTCTGGCTCGCCGGTGGGAGGCGTGCCCTCTTCGGTCGCGGCGACGTTGTCCGCGAAGATCGACTGGGTCCCCCCCGGGGTCGGCTCCGGCACCGGCTGAGCGGCGACGAAGTCATCGTTGGGGGGCCGCAGGTGGCTCCATGTCAGGACCACGTCCCCGGTGGGACAGACCGACGGGCCCCCGCTGTAGCAGCTCGATCCGTTGAAGTCCTCGGAGTCGATGGCGATGTAATACTGCCGGCCGGCCGCAGCCTCGAGGAAGAACCTGTCGTAGTTACAGGCATCGGGGCAACCGTCGAAGGTGCCGAGGGCCGGGACCATATTCCCCAGACCGTCCAGCTCGTAGACACCCAGAACCGTCCCGAACGCCGCCGACGAGGTGATTTCGTAGGTGCCGCTGAACGGCGGGATCAAGCTCCACCATACGGAGTTGCCGGCACCCTGCCCCGGGCCGACACCCGATCCATGGATAGGCTCGCCGGGCTCTGAGGTCGCCCCCACGTTGTTCGATGAGTCGGTGCCCGACAGATCGAAGAAATAACGGGCGTTCGCGATGAGGTCGTTACTGCCGAACCCACTGTCCGCGCAGACCCCCGGAGGCGCAGTGGTCCAGTTGAGGTTGTAGTTGCCGAAAGTGTCCGAGTACGAGTCGACCTGGATCATGTAGGTCGTACCCGCGGTAGCCGTGAACTGCAGGCACGGATTGACGCCCGTTCCCATGTCGTCGTCGCTCGCGACAAGGATCAGGTTGCTCACGTTTGGCCCCTGGTACACCCCCAGCGTCGAGTCGAAGTTGCTGCCTTCTCCGTCGAACACGAAGTCCCCGGTGCTCGGGGCGGTCCACGCGTACCACACAGTCCGGTTGCCATACCGAACCTGGGGCTCGCCGGTTTCCCTTGTGGCGAAACGGTTGTTGCCGCTCTCGGTGCCGTTCGCAGTCCCGATCGCGGTCGCGTTGGCGAAATCGTCGTTTGAAGGCCCCGGGGGGGGGCCTGCGGTTGCCATGAGGCACGAGGAGAACTCGGATGTGTTGCCGCTAACCTGCTCGATCGCGACGGCGGTGATCTGATCACCGACGATGAATTGTCCGGGAGTGAAGTCTGTGGCTACCGAGCCTGTCCCACTACCGTCGGTCCCGAT
>JBKJYP010000131.1:0-3086 GCA_046715695.1 Actinomycetota bacterium
CCCTTGGCCTCGACGGTGATCTTCTTGGAGAGGTCACCGTTCGCAACGGCGGTGGTGACTGCAGCGATGTTACGCACCTGGGTCGTGAGGTTGGCGGCCATGAAGTTCACGTTCTCGGTGAGGTCTCGCCAGGTTCCGCTGACGCCTTTCACTTCGGCCTGACCACCGAGGATGCCCTCGGTGCCGACCTCTCGGGCGACACGGGTGACCTCGTCGGCGAAGGAGGACAGTTGGTCCACCATCGTGTTGATCGTGTTCTTGAGCTCGAGGATCTCACCCTTCACGTCGACGGTGATCTTCTGGCTGAGGTCCCCGTTGGCGACGGCCGTGGTCACCTGAGCGATGTTTCGCACCTGGGAGGTCAGGTTGGCGGCCATCAGGTTCACCGAGTCGGTCAGGTCCTTCCATGTTCCCGAAACACCCTTCACCTTGGCCTGACCACCGAGCTTGCCTTCGGTGCCGACCTCTCGGGCGACGCGCGTTACCTCGTCGGCGAAGGACGAGAGCTGGTCGAGCATCGAGTTCACCGCCGTACCGATGCGGAGGAACTCACCGCGGACAGGCTGGCCCTCGATGCGCAGCGCCATCTTCTGCGTGAGATCTCCCTGCGCGACGGCCTGGATCACACGGGCGACCTCGGTTGTCGGCCGCATCAGGTCGTCGATCAACGCGTTGATCGTCTCGACGCGTGTCTCCCAGCTGCCGCGCGCTCCGGGGAAGTTGATGCGTTCTCCGGTACGACCCTCTCGACCGACGACCCGGCGCACCCGGAGGAACTCCTTGGTCATCCTGTCCATCATGTCGACAAGCAAGTTGTAGCTACGCGCGATCTCTGCCATCGCCGGCGTCCGCCTAGCGGAGAGCCGCTTCGTGAAGTCACCCGCACGCGCTGCCTCGAGCGCCTCGAACATCGTCTTGAGGTCGGCTTCGGTTGCGGGACGTGTGGATCTGGGGGTAGCGATCGGGGCGGCGCGCCCCCTCGCCGTCTTGGTAGCGGTCCTCTTGGCCGTCGTCTTCTTGGCAGCAGCTTTCTTGGCGACGACTTTCTTTGCCGGTTGCGTCTTCACTGCCATCTGTGTGGATCCCCCTCCCTCAGAGTGCCGGAGAGGCACTCATCGAACGCGACGAAACGTTTGGTACTTGCAGGTCGAGCGGCCGGCGCCCTCGCGCCGAGTGTCAGGCGGTTACGAGGAGTTCTCGCCATCGGGATGCCGCCCCGATATGGTCGGCGTCTCCTGCGAATACCGCCCGCGTGCGGTAGAGACCCCTGGTGGTTAGCAGGACCGAACCTGCCGCTAACCCTTGTTCGTCCATCTGGAATTCCGCCTTCTTCACGAGCTTCCACTCACCGTCGACCTCTCGTTGAAGCACGATGACGACGTTCTTGCCCTCATGGGCGGGGTTCACCCTGGTGGCCAGGAAGGCTTCATCGCCTGAATGGAACAGTTTGCGCCCTTGGGCCTTGTCGTAGTGACCAGAGAGGGTCGTATCGAGGATCACCCGGACCTTGCCGGTGACCTCGTTGCTGGTGCTGGCCTTGAGGGTCGGGCTCCCGTTGAAGACGGCTGAGAAGATCGTCCCGGAGTACATCTGGATCTCGCCCACGAATACGCCCTCGTCGTTGACGGCGAAGCTGCCTAGAGAGATCTTCTTCTGCCCGATGGGCTTCCCGAATACCTCGACCTCTGCACCGCCTACATCTCGCTCGCTCTGGAGGAGGGTGGTCACGGCGAGTTTCTCCCCGTAATCGACCACCTTGGCCGAGATCGAGACCTCTATCGATGTGGCTGCCTTGCCCGTGGGCGACGGGCTGGGGGTGGGGGATTGGAGAGGTTGCGGAAGGGCCCCGGCCGTTCTCAGCCCGGGCGCGACGAAGAGAGTGACCGCGGCGGTACCCACCAGCAGCAGCCTGCGCATGCCCTCTCCATCGAGACCCAAGAACTGGATTCTTTGCGTATCGGCCGGAGACCGCAAGTCCCTAAGGGGAGCAAGCTCATCTGGCCCGTCCAGGATGTTTGCGTTCTGTCCTTGCGGGAGAAACAATCTCCCGTGTCGATGAGCCCCTCCTTAACCCTGCCCTGATGTCTACCCAGCTCGAACATTTCAGCCATGAGGCCATGTTCTACGGGGACATGGAGGAGTTCATCAAGGGCTGCACCCACTTCATCCAGGATGGGGTCGAGCGCGACGAGACCGTGCTCGTTGTTGTGCCTCGGGAGAAGATCGAACCCCTCCGGAGCAGCCTCGATGGGTCCGTCAAACAGGTCCGGTTCGCCGACATGGCAGACGTCGGCACCAATCCCGCACGGATAATCCCCGCCTGGACGGAGTTCGCGGCCGAGCAGAAGGCCCTGGGCCGGGGCTTCAGAGGCATCGGAGAGCCGATATATGTGGGTCGGACCCAGGCGGAGCTGGCTGAGTGCCGGCGCCATGAAGCCCTATTGAATGTGGCGTTCGAGGGCTCTGGGGCTTGGCGACTCCTGTGTCCTTACGACACGACGAACCTGAGCCCAGACCTGATCGAGGCCGCCCGCCACACGCACCCCATCCTTGTCGAGGGGGGAGCCTCCTCCGACAGTGACCTATATCCCGGCACCCACCATCATGCCGCTCCTTTCGAAGAACTCCTCGCGGAGCCGCCGTCACCTTCTTTCACCCTGGAGTTCGGGCCGGGAACCCTCGAAGAGGTCCGGCGCTTCGTCAGCCAGAGGTGTGCGGAAGCGGGCCTGGGGGTCGAAGGAACCGTAGCCCTGGTGGTAGCGGTCAACGAGATCGCCACCAACAGCATCCGGCACGGCGGCGGCCGCGGCTCCGTCCGATCGTGGGTGGTGGCCGATTCCCTCATAGTCGAGGTCGCCGACAGGGGCCTCGTACCCGACCCGCTGGTGGGCCGTTTGCCGCCGGCCGCGACGGCCAACGGGGGCCGCGGGCTCTGGATGGTCAATCAGCTGTGCGATCTCGTTCAGCAGCGCACCACCGATAGCGGCACAGTGACGCGCCTCCATATGTACCTTCCCTCCCGCGCCGCCTAGCCCAAACGGGCCGCCAACGTCGACTTGATCAGAACGCGCCATATTGGCGCGTTC
>JBKJYP010000132.1:0-5183 GCA_046715695.1 Actinomycetota bacterium
CGGCTAATCCGAAAGCGAGGATCGCGATCAGTTTCTGACCGAACATGACCGCCGTCAGGCCCATGCACAGCGATCCGATCGCGCCAACGCCGGCGACAAGACCATCCATGTTGTCCATGAAATTGAACGCGTTCGTGATGCCGACAAGCCACAGGACGGTGAGGGCGCTATCGATCGCCGCATGATCGAACGGGGTCATCCGGACACCGCCGATCCAGGCCCCCACCGCCACCACTATCTGGATCGCAAGTCGGAGCCACGCGGACAAGTCACGTCGGTCATCGAGGAACCCCACGATCCCGAGCACACCCATGCCCACGAGGAGGACCACCGTTTGGGACAGGTTACGAACAGTCAGGAAAGCGATCGACCAGCCCCCCAGAACCGCCAGGCCCCCGAGGTAAGGGGTGATGGCGAGATGGACCTTGCGGGACGATGGTCTGTCTTCCATCTTCAAGAGCCCCGCCAGACGAGCAGCGAGGGGAGCGCCGCCGTAGGAAACGAGCGCTGCGGTGATCCCTACAAGGATGAGCTGCAGGGAATCAGTCATCGGACGTCCTGCGCTTCGCGTTCCTCCATGTCCTGAACGCTGAAGGTGTCCTCTTGCCGAGCCAGATCACGCGCCGGATATAGCCCATGGCGAGAGCCCGGGGTCCATCTCGACCCTCCGCATGCTTCTCGCGAACAAACTCTCTGGGAGGAAAGACCTTATGGGCGATGGCGCGCGATCTCGCCTGCCAGCTCCGCTGCGACATGATCCATCCCAAGGTCAACGAATGTCGAGAAGCGCCCTCGGCCCGCATGTGCAGCTCGACGGTCCGCTCCGCTACAAGACCAAGGCTGGTCGAGATCGGTTCGCCATCGGCTACGAGTTCGAGACCCGCAGCGAATGCCTTCGAAGCCTCCAAAGCCTGTGCCGTCTCGTAAGCCTCCCGCCAGACCGCCATCGGTAACTTGATCACTGCGCGCCGCAGATCTTCAAGCGGCTTCGGATTCATCCCATGTTGGGCCGCATGCAGCGCGACATGCATCGCTCGGGCAGGAACATCGAGGACCTGGATCGTCCCATTCGCCAGGGCCATCGATTCTGTCCTGCCGGCCAGCTGCCTCCAAGCATCGGTCGGTGAGACCTCGATACCCCACAAGGTACGGTGGAGTTCCACTATCGATCCATCGTCGCGGGTCCAGGTACGCGCGTACCACGGCTGATCCGATGGGATAAGGGTCTCTGTTCGGAAGCCGCTGCGGAACATCACTCGACCCGCGTCATCCATCCGATCCGGTGCGACCAGCAGGTCGGAATCTTCGTAAAGCCTGTCCGTCTTCGGCTCGTAGAGCCAGCGCGCGATGGACGGCCCTTTGAGGACTACAGCGGGTATCCCTCGTGCGTGAAGGGCGCCAAGGATCTCCAGGGTCATCGCGTCGATCCTTAGCTGGGAAGCGGTGGCAAGTGCCTTGCTTGGGAACCCCCCCGAGTCCGGATCATCACCGACGCGGGGGCTCATGACCGAAAAGGGTAGTCGAGGCAGCCCGAGCGGCAACGGAGCCCACGCTAGAGTTCATCACCGACGGCGAGGGAGCGGGGCGAGAGAGCGACATGGATGAACAGCTAAGCCCGACCACGGTAGACCTTAGGGAGTACCTGGCCATCCTGCGCGCTCGCAGGACGATCGTGCTTGCGACCCTGGCTTTCGTCATAGCGGTTGCGGCGGCATTCACCTACACGAGAACCCCGATCTTCGAATCGACCGCTCGGGTTCTGGTCAAGGCCCTGCCGACCAGCCCGAGCAACGTTTACTTCGCTCCCCCGCCCAACCTCGATACGGAAGCAGAGCTGATCGGGTCCGAGCGCGTCGCCAGCGAGGTTGTGGAAGACCTCGGTGGAGGTGTCTCGATCAACGAGGCCCTCGACAGCCTGGATGTCGAACCGCTCTTCGAAACCGAAGTCTTGAAAGTGACTTTCTCTTCGTCATCACCGGAGATCGCCCGAGACGGCGCCAACCTGTTCGCGGAGCACTACATCTCCACCCGGTTGGAAACCGCCCGGTCGGCACTGGAAGTCGTGCGGAGCGGGATCCAAGAAAGGGCAACGCACGCACGCACGAGGCTGCTGCGCCTTACGGCCGCGATCCGAAGAGCTGAGAGGAAGGGCGATGATGCCCTCGCGAGCAGCCTGGAGGTGGAACGGCAGGTCCTGATCGCACGCATCGGGAATCTGGTCCAGAGACTCACCGATCTTTCGCCTGACCGTTCTCTCACCTTGGGAGCCGGCGAGGTCATCGAGCCGGCCCGGCTACCGGGCTCTCCCGCGTCGCCCAACAAGATACTCATCGCTATCCTCGCGTTGGTCCTGGGAACGGCCGGCGGTGTCGCGGCCGCATTCATACGTGACCGTTTGGACGACCGCTTCCGAGGCAGGATGGATCTCGTCAAAGTCGCCCGCGCTCCCGTGCTCGCAACGATCCCCGCCTACCCGAAGGGAAGGAAGCGATCGACAGAGGGGATCGTGGATGTCAGCGAGCTTGGGCAACGCACTCTTGTGATCCAGAGCGATCCCCAAGGAGCCGCGAGTGAGGCGTATCGCACTTTGCGCACGGCCGTGGAGTTCCTGGCTGAAGAGCACGGCTACAAAAGCTTCGTCGTAACAAGCCCACTGCCGGAAGAGGGGAAGACCGCCACCACCGCCAACCTGGGGGCCGCGATCGCTCAGACCGGGCGACGAGTGATCCTGATCTCCGCGGATCTCCGTCGACCCACGCTGGAGGGTTACTTTGGAGTGCCGCGGGAGCCCGGGCTCTCCGGGCGCCTCCTTGATCCGCTCACGTTGATGTACACCTACATCAAAGAGACACCGATCGCGAACCTTCAGGTGATGCCGAGCGGAGCCATCCCCCACAACCCTGCAGAGCTCCTGACCACACCGCGCTTGAACCAGGTCATCGACCAGCTTGTCGAAAGGTTCGACATGGTGATCTTCGACTCGCCGCCGGTCTTGCCGGTGGCGGACGCGGCGATAATCGCTTCGAAGGCCGACGCGACGATCCTCGTCGTCGACGGAGCCAAGACGAGACGCTCGGCTGTGGAGCACGCCCGGGAAGCTCTCGACAAGGTGTCCGCGAATGTCATCGGGGTCGTCCTGAATGCCTACGACCTCTCCTCGTTCCCCCACTACTACGACTACAGCTCTGCCCGCTATTACAGGCAGTACGGAGGTTACGCGGAAGGCAACGGCAAGAAGTCCTCCGATGAGAAGGACGCCGCACGGTTGGCTACCCCGGAGTAGATGTCCTCCGGCTCAGAGCCTTAGACCTGGATGGGTGTCGGGCGATCCAAAACACCTTCACTCGAGGAGGTGCCTTCGCCGGTGCCCGTCACCTGGACAGAGTATGTCGCCGGGTCCACCACAGCTTGCGGGAACAGGGTCAAGGTGAACTCATCACCTAGGAGTTCCATCTCGTAGCGAACATCGATAGTCGTTGTGCGTCCAGGGAGCAATCGGAGCGTCGTCCAAATCAAGGGATGCGCAAGCTCCCTTCCCTCGAATGGATCGATCGGTCGCCCGTCCACCTCGTATCCCTGGAGTACAGCGCCCTCGGGGAGCATCGCCGCCGCGTACATGCGTAGGGTTCCGGGCGGGTCACCGAATCCCGGTGCGGGGCCCAGCTGTACCGAGGGGGGACCTTGAGGGGCTTCGTTCACATAGGTGATCGAGGAGCGGACCGAAGCGACATCCCCATCAACGTAAGCCTCGATCTCCAGACTCTGACGTAAGAAGTAGTCGACCTTGTTAGCACTGATGTTGTTGGTGAAGTGGGCCTGGAGTGAAGGACCGAAGGAGGTGTAGTCCGCGTCGATCCCCAGAGATCCGAGAGCCACCTCGAGCTCCGAGTCACGCAGATAGATCTTCAGGTGCTGAGTGGCCAGAGCCTCCGATACCCCTTCCACGAAGACCTGACCGTCCAGCGGGGTGGTCCTGATCGAGCGGAAGAATCCGTTCACGAGGGCGAGGAGAGCGCGTTCTTGATCTCGAGGATCCTCGAACGACCTGTAGGACTTCTCCAGAAGCACGGGGACTATGTTCGATGCGTCGAGAGGCCGATCAAAACCTGGCGCCTCGATACCTCCGTCGATCGCGGGCAATATCGACCTCATGCCTATGGGGTCGATCACCAGGAGTCCATCAAGCTGCGTCCCCCGAGCCTCCTCATACATCTTCAACATCACTTCGGCGGTGGTCGGGAAGTGCAGCGCCATGTTCGCCTGCGGCCACTGCCGGTCGGCCAGGAAGGGGCCATAAGTGTCCACGAACCAGGAAGGAGCAGAGACGCGCGAGGTCGGGCCGAAAGCCAAGTAGGGCAGGGCATCCTGAACCCGGAGTCGCCCGTCAGAGAACTGCAGGATCGCGGTAACCCCAGCGATGCCCCCACCACCTCTCGCCTCGCTTGGGCTCTGGAAGACGATCAGATAGCGAGCTCGGCTATCAGGCGCCGCGAAACCCCGCACGAGATCCGTGGCCGTTGCGAATCGATCCAGCTCCTCGAGGGCTCTCCTCACGATCCCGCGAGCTGAAGAAACGGCGTCCCCCAGGCTTCCTACGCGAGACGAAGGGAGCTCTGCCAACTCGTCCGAAGCACTTTGGATGATCCTGCGAGCTCCGGCCAAACCTTCGGCTGCCTGCTGGAGAGGCCCGAAACGAACCCGCCCCTTGCGAAAGATCGTGCTCAGTAGTGCGCCGGGGTCGGACCCTTCCACCTCCACCAGGTCGGTGGCGATGATGCCAGCCCGGGCCAAAGCCGACCCGACCTCACCGAGGGCGCGGATCACGGCGATCTCCCGCCCCAGCAAGGGGAGGTGAGCAGCCACAGCCAGGGCGGGTCGCCGTAAGGCGTCTAGAGCCCGCCGGGACCGGTCGCTCGCGTTCTCGAAAGCCATCCCTGCGGCCTTCGTGTCCGGGATCTCCAGGGCATCCCTGGCATCTTCGAGGGCGGCGCGCGTCTGCTCGAGCCCCCCTTTGACCTGGGGCGCCGTCAAGATGAGATCGGCCAGCAGGGCGGCCAAGAGCAGCGCCAGGCCGCGGAGTAGCAGCCGGCGCGGGCGGGAAGAGCGAGATCTCGGCAGGGCCGGGAGGGGTGCGCTCACCGGCTCATCATTGCCGACTTGATAAGTCAGACGTAGACTTGGAT
>JBKJYP010000133.1:0-3373 GCA_046715695.1 Actinomycetota bacterium
GTGTACGCACGGTACCCGGTCAAGGTGGTCCCGGTATCGGCGGCGAAGGTCCAAGTCGAGAAGGCCATTGCAACGGGCACTGCGCTGAAGCCGCCTCCCCCGGCGCCGCCCCGCAAAGGTCCCGCGAACGACTTCGGTCTGAGCAGGTTCGTCGAAGAGCGCCGCGCCCGTGGAGTGCCGGACGGCGCCGAGTAAGACCAGGTGCCGGCCACACCGGCACCGCACGGGCCCGATAGGCAGCCACCTGCTGAAACCAATCCCCCCATGAGGAATCAGCAACCGACCCCGGTTCGAATCCGGGCGGGCCCCCAAAGCACCCGCACCACCAGAGAGGAAGCCATGGTCACCGACGAACACGGCAGGGATCACAACGACGTCGGAGTCGGCGCCGCATCCTCCTGGAACCGAAGACCGAACCGATACCCCGGCTGCAGCTGCCCACCCTGGCGCTACAACCCCCGCCACATCCGACCAACCAACCCCGACTGCCCCACCCACGGAACAGGAAGCGAAAACAAATGAACTTCTGGAATTACCTCGCACTCGCAGCCTCGGTCTTCGCCGGCATGCTTGCACTCGTCGCCGTGATTCGCCTGCTGGCCGTCTACATCGGCAACAAGGTGTGGACAGGCCGCGGCGGCATGCAGCTGAACTGCCTGCAAGCCGCCGTGTGCGTACCGCTGGCCATTTGGCTGTTCACCGTGTCGGGTGTGATTGCGTGATCCTTACCGTCAACACTCTGGACGTCCGCCAGGCGCTCCAATCCGTCATCCCCCACGCGGCCGACGTGAAGGACTCCCCGGCCCACGCTGTCGTGCACTTCACCGCCACGGACCAGAACCTGTACCTGACCGCCTGCAACATGCAGACCCTCGGGCACTCCGTAGCGTCCGTATGGGAAGCGGACGGCCTGGCCGGAGATCCGGACACGGACGGGTTCAATCTGCCGGTCGATGTCGCCAGGGAACTGCTGGCCCTGTTCAAGTCCAGCGGCAAGAAAAAGGAAGACGAGATCGGTGAAGCCCTCCGGCTCACCATCAAGAGCAAAACCATCACCGTCCTGGATGTCTCCGGCCTCTTCCCCGGCAAGGAGCTGACTATTCCCCGGGAGGACGGCAACGAGTACCCCGTGACGTTCGGGCGGATGCTCATGAGCGCCGTCCTGGCCGAGCCCGTCATGCCCAAGCGCCTGACAGCGTCCGGACGCCTGGTCAAACTCTTCGCAACCGCAGCCGCAGCCTACGGCGAGCCGCTGGTCATCGAACCGACCGACGACTCCCGCCGCATCCTCATCAGCTGCGGAGAGTCGTTCCTCGGCATCCTGATGCCCATCCGCGACGAAGAAGTGGCGGGCAACCTCAACGCCTGGCGTGAAGGCTGGATGCGGCGCCTACCCGAGATCGCCCACGCCGGCGGCACCGTCAAGAAGGAAGACCCGGCACCGTCCGCACCGAACCTAGACAGGGTCCTCCGGGACGCCACCGGTTACCAGGGCAGCGGACCCGTGGTTATCAACGCGGGCGACATCGGGCGCCTTACCGAGGAACTTGCCACTCGGACTCTGTCAGTTGTAGAGGACGCAGGCCTTCTGGAGCAGGCCGCCGAGCTGGTCATCACAACTCAGTTCGGTTCCGCGTCCATGCTCCAGCGCAAACTCCGCGTCGGCTTCGCGAAGGCAGGCAGGCTCTTGGACAGCCTGGAGACCGCCGGCATCGTCGGCCCCGCGGAGGGGTCCAAAGCCCGCGCCGTCCTTTACACGCCCGAGCAAGCAGAAGAAGCAATCGAAGCCCTGGGAGCAAACGCATGAAGTACTTCTACGACACCGAGTTCCTCGAAGACGGAACAACCATCGACCTCATCAGCATCGGCATCGTCGCTGAAGACGGACGCGAGTACTACGCCGTGTCCGAAGACATGCCCGTGGACCGGATCCGTAAGCATGAGTGGCTCATGAAGAACGTTTTCCCGCATCTTCCATTCAGTGGCGACTGGAAACCGAAGGAGCAGATCGCGGCCGAGGTCAAAGAGTTCTTATTGGCTTCCACGGCGCCCGAACTATGGGCATGGTACTGCGCCTACGATCACGTCGTCCTCGCCCAGCTTTTCGGCCCAATGATCGACCTGCCAGAGGGGATCCCGATGTACACGCACGACCTCAGGGCGTTCGTGGATTACCTGCCGGACAGTTCACTTCCCAAGCAGTCCGGTGGGGCTCATGACGCTCTGGAGGATGCCCGATGGGTGAAGCAAGCGCACGCCTACGCCACGGCCAACAATCGAGGCTGGAACGACGCTCGAGTCACAATCACCCCTGAAATCGTGAACCGAGCGGCACTCGCCTTTTGCGATGCCCCGGATAGCCCGGCGGACGCTTGCGAGGGCTGTCGGGACGATGCACTTGCGGCGCTTAGGGCCCTTAGGTGACCCGCTACTACATCCCGACGTCCAGCCGGCCGATCATCATCGACGAGCCAGACCCGCCAGCGCTCGCCGATCCAGACCAGAAACGGAGCACCACCGATGAAACCACAGCGAGTCCAGCGGAAACGGACTAAGGGCTGGCGCATGCCGGAAGGCGCCGTCTACGTGGGGCGTGGATCGAAGTGGGGTAACCCCTATCCAGTCGGATCGATGCATCCCATCGGCGGTGGGACGTGGGTAGTGCTCAACCGCAATGCGTCCGTGGACCTCTACAGGCAACATTTGGAAGTCAGGCCGAATGGCGGGACACCGCTCGCGGCCCAAGTGGTTTCCGAGCTGGCCGGCAAGGATCTCGCCTGCTGGTGCGCGCCCGATAGCCACTGCCACGGGGACGTGCTCCTCGAGCTGGCGAATGCTGGAGGTGCCTAGCCCTTGTTCTTCCAGATCGACGACCAGTTTCACGTCAACCAGAAAGCGAAGTCACTTGCACGTAAAGCCCTGACGAACGACCTTCGAGGCCTCGCAGCTCTCGGGCTATGGTCCGTGACAGGTTCGATGTGCCAGGGCGCGCTGAACGACGGCGTACCCACCATCGAAGACCTGGTGTCGATCACTCTGAACCACGGCGTCGCTGTCGAGCTCGCAGACCACTTGGTCTCCGCTGGACTCTGGCACGCCACCGGCCACGACTGCGACCGATGCCCCGCCGTAAAGGCCGGCACCTACCTCTACCACGACTGGTTCGCGCTGAACTATGACAAGGGAGAGCAGGTCAAGACCAAACGGGCCAAGGCCAAGGAACTGAAGGACCCGAACCTGATCGCTGCCGTCTGGGCGCGTGACTGCATCGACGACCCGGCGAACCCCGCCGTCGGTCTCTGCCGTTACTGCCAGACGGAAGTGCGACGCATGGACCGCCGGTCCGACATTGCCCCGGAGATGGACCACGTTG
>JBKJYP010000134.1:0-2828 GCA_046715695.1 Actinomycetota bacterium
GTGTCGATCTTTGTGCCGCTATCTGCGAATGCGCCAAGACAGGCGCCGATCCGTACCAAGAACCTCGTTCGGGAGACTGAGCGACGACTGAGCATGGAGCCTAGCTCGCCGGAAAGCGTTTCGCTGATGGCAGGGCTGCGCAAGCAGGTCGCTGGCATCGACTACCAGGTCGGGGGAGGCTCGATCGCACTGTTCGCGAGCGCAGCGGAAACGCGGGTCATGAGTTTGCCTTATGAGGTGGACGAGGAAGTCGTGATAGATGACACGTTCGCGACGCGCAATCTCGTGCATGCGCTGCAGAGGATGCCGAGGTGTCATGTCGTCGTGATCGCGCCCGAGACTCTTCGCCTATTCGATGTGACGGGGGATGGGATCACGGAGATCACACACAAGAGCTTCTCGCTCGACCCCGCCCAGGTGGTGCCCGAGCCGTCCTGGGACGGTGCTTTCGCGAGAACGGCCGATGACTTCCTGGGTGGGCGGATGGCGCTTGATCCTCTACCGATGTTCCTGCTTGCGCCTGACAGGACGATCGGCTCCTTCATGAAGAGGTCGACGCTTCGTGGCTACGTCGTCGGGACCGTCAGCGGTGACTTCGGCGGGTCATCACTGGAGCGTATGCGCGGCGTCGTCATGCCGCTGATACGCGAGCATCTGCTCGATGACCGTCGCCGGGTGCTTCATCGCCTGATCAACGCGCGCGACGCTACCCGGCTCGCGTCGGGGGTCAACGAGGTGTGGGATCTCGCGCAGCAGGGGCGAGCATCCCTCGTGGCACTAGAGCAGGGTTTCCGCTATCCCGCCACCATCGGGGTGAACGGGGAGCTGAGAGCGGAAGAAGACAGGAACCTGCCTGGAGTGGTGGATGACGCGGTCGATGAGATCGTCGAGGCGGCGTTGCGCCACGATGCGGAACTGCGATTCGTCGACGACGGTGACCTCGTTGAGTGGAGTCGCATCGCAGCGATCACGCGTTGGTGACCACAACGGTGGCTCGGGTCCCGGCGAGGCCGTGGGCTGCAAGCCGAGGACGTAGCCAGCGCTGACGGTTCGCATGTTCCACGTTTCAAAGTCCTCATGGTCCATTTGAGTCAACTCGAGCCCACGACGGCTGCGAAGCCCAAGCTCTGTCCCATCGCGTTTGCCCAGGCCAGAGGCTGGTGTCGGACCCGCGCACCCGGGACCGCGCCGTGCTCGCCAAGGTGCCCGACTTCCTCGACCTCAAAGGCAGCGTGCCGATACCCCCGGGAAAGAAAGGGGCATCGTGGTCGAAGATCAAGGCCGAGACGTGGCGCAAGCGCACGGCTAAGCGCCATTGATCGTCTACGTCGATACCAACGTGCTTGTCCGTCATCTGACCAACGATTCGCCCGATCAGGCGCGCCGCGCCACTGCGATCCTTGAGAACGCTGAACGGTTGATACTGACCGATGTTGTCGTGGCGGAACTTGTTTATGTGCTCGAGTCCTATTACGAACGCCCGCGACGGCAGATCGTCGAGTCAGTCCAATCCCTCCTCACCCTCTCCTCCATCGCCGTCTCCAACCACGATCTGCTGCTTCGGGCTGTTGAGTTGTACGAGCACACCCGTCTGGACTTCGCTGAGGCTTACCTCGCAGCCGCAGCCGAACTCACCGGGGTCGGTGCCGTGGCTTCCTTCTCGTGGACCGGCCCGACCCGAGAGATGGCTTCGTGTACGGACTGAGTGATCAGGTTCGTCCCTTCGAGACCCGGGATCTCCGAGATGGTCCGGTCCATCGAGCGGGCCGTCTCGATCCCGTCAGCATCTCCCATCAGGTAGGCGACGACGAAGTCGGTCTCCGCCTGTGGCCGGACTCCGGTCCCCACCGGCGCCCACACGTGTTCCATCGCCCACCGCACGACCTTGCGTGCTCGCGGACTGCGCTTGAGCCTCAGGACCGCCTGGCTCCGGTAGAACGCGTAGTGACGTCGTTCGTCCTTGATGACGCGTTCGAGTAAGTCGATCATCACCGGGTGCTCCGTCCTCGCGATGAGGCGGTGATAGGCGGTGAGCGTCGAGAACTCGTTGACCGCGCCCCACGTCATGTGCAGCGCGGGGAAGTCCTTGACGAGAGCCGAGCCGAAAAGTGTCCCGATGTGAGCTGCGTATCCCTTGGCTCCCATCTTGCGGCGGATCCAGGTGTTGCGGCCCACCTTGCTCGGGTAGGGGTCGTCCCACTTGCTGCGTTCGTCGTCCGGTTGGGTCGCGAACCCGGCTTCCCCAAGGAAGCGAGAGAAGGCTTCCCCGTGCCACAGCTCCTCGTAGACCCAGCACGATAGGAACGCGGTGATGTCGGGCTCGAACGCGGCGCGCGTCGCGAGCAGGTCGCGCAGGAATATGACGGTGTGGGACTCGATGTCCATCATGTAGGCGAGACAGCGCGCCTCCTCGACCGACACCGGGTGGTCGGCGATGCGGCCCCACGCTAGGTCGGCGAGCTCGACCTTCTTGGAGGCCCGCAGGTATCTGTCGAGATCGAATCCTTCTTCCATAGTGCCCTCCCAGGATCGGTTGAGCACGTATTCGGTGCAGAGGGAGGTGCTGGATGGGTTTCCGAGTCAAGCTGGATCAAATCTCCAGTCGAACCACGATCTCCTCGCCGAGAAGAATCAATGGTGTCGCGGTGTATTCGTAGACCCTGACGCTTCGGTCGAGCGCCACCCCATCCGCTCTGGGGGACCGCAACGAACACAGGACATGTTTCCGATTCACCTCCGCCGACCGCGTTTCGTGGGCAACCTCATCATGTTCGGGCTTGTCGTCGTCAACGTGGTCCTCTACGCCATCTCTGCTCAGATATCCGCGC
>JBKJYP010000135.1:0-25642 GCA_046715695.1 Actinomycetota bacterium
GCTCTCGACCACCTTCACCGTCCGCAAGATCTCCTTCGGGGTCGGGGTCGAACGAACCTTCCCCATCCATTCGCCGATGATCTCGAAGATCGAGGTCGTCACCCGCGGTGATGTCCGCCGGGCCAAGCTCTACTACCTACGCTCTCGGGTCGGCAAGAAGGCGAAGGTGAAAGAGCGCCGCGAGGCTTAGGCCCGCCTTGGACACCATCGAGCAGCCGGAGCTCCGGGATGCGACCGGAGCCCGCAAGATCCCACCTCCGCCGAAGAAGTACAGGCCTCGGCACGTAGCCCATAAGAAGAAGAGCTTCTGGAAAGAGCTCCCGATCATCCTCGTCGTGGCCTTCGTGGTTGCTTTCCTCATCAAGACCTTCGCTCTACAGGCCTTCTACATCCCATCCGCCTCGATGGAACCGACCCTCTACGAAGGCCATCGTGTCCTCGTCGAGAAGGTGGGGTACCGGTTCGGCGAGCCCGAACGTGGTGATGTCGTCGTCTTCGAGCGGGACGTGGTCCCCGACACCCCGGAGGAAGACCTGTCGTTGCCCACCCGGATCGGCGATTCGGTGAAGGGTCTGTTCGGGTTCCCAACCCGTGGCCATCAGGATTTCATCAAGCGGGTCATCGGTGTGGCCGGCGACGAGGTCCAGGGGATCGACGGGATCTTGAAGGTCAACGGAGAGGCGATCGAGGAGCCCTACCTGGCGCCCGGTACCGAGACCTCTCAGTTCGGCCCGACGATCGTGCCCGAAGGGATGATCTTCGTCATGGGTGACAACCGGGGCAACTCTGATGATTCACGCAGCTTCGGCCCGGTTCCGATCGAAAAAGTGATCGGCCGAGGTTGGATACTCCTGTGGCCGCCCTCCGAGCTCACCACCCTCTGACGCTTAGCCCTTAACCTGCTTATATGCCACGCGTCCACGAGCTAGCCAAGGAGTTGGGGGTTTCCTCGCGCGAGGTGATGGACCGGCTCGACCTGCTCGGGTACCCCGTGTCGAGTCACGCATCCTCGATCGGCGACCCCGCGGTGGCCGAGTTGAGACGCGAGTTCGGGAACGGTCAGGTAGCCCCAGAGGACGAGACCGTGTCGGTGATCGATCTCGAAACCGACGACGTGGAGGAAGCCGAAGCGACAGACGAGCCGTCCCGGAAGAAGAAGAGCCTCGGGGCGCATCTCGCCGAAGTGCCGTTGCTTGTGCTCTTCGCTTTCATCATCGCCATCATCATCAAGACGTTCCTCGTGCAGGCCTTCTACATCCCCTCCGGCTCGATGCTTCCAACGCTGCAGATCGGTGACCGAGTCCTCGTCGAGAAGATCAGTTACCGCTTCCACGAACCGCGTCGAGGAGACATAGTCGTATTCGCACGCGAGGTGTTCGGCGAACCCCCTGAGCTTCCATGGACGGAGGACGTGAGGAACGGTTTCCGTGAGCTGCTCGGCCTCCCGGTTGGCTCCGAGGAGGACTACATCAAACGGGTCGTCGCCGTCGGCGGGGATCGGATCCGTTACTCCGGGACTCCACGTCAACTTCTCGTCAACGGAGAAGCCGTCCCTCAGCCCTTCATAGAAGGTGGCGAGGACCCAACGAGCCCATCGCTCACCGGATCTGATTGCCAGCGACTCAACATGCAGAAGGACGGCGGAAGCTGCGTCGTGCCGACGGGGATGGTCTTCGTCATGGGTGACAACCGAGGGAACTCCGAGGACTCCCGGATCATCGGGCCGATCGACGAGGAGAAGATCGTCGGCCACGCTTTCGTGATCATCTGGCCCTTCTCTGACATGGGCGGCCTGTAGGGAGCGTGACGTTGATCCGGGGAGACGCTGTGGGCCTGATGGAAGACCGGCTTGTGGCAGCCGGTTTCCGAAGGGTCGCGGGAGCCGACGAAGTGGGGCGCGGAGCGCTCGCAGGTCCGCTCGTGGCGGCCGCCGTGATCCTCGATCCCGAGGCTCGTATCGCGGGACTACGCGACTCGAAGATGTGCACGAAGGCGCAGCGCGAGCGGCTCGCCGTCGAGATCAAGGCCGCCGCTCTGGCCTATGCGATCGTGAGCGTGCGTCCGGACAAGATCGATCGCCGTGGGCTCAATCCCTGCAACATCGAAGCCTTGCGGCGTGCCCTCCGATGCCTGGAGATCGAGCCCGAGTACGCCCTGGTCGACGGCTTCAAGATGCGGCGCTTGCCCTGGCCGAACCTTGCGGTCAAGAAAGGTGACGCCGTCTCCCGCAACGTAGCCGCCGCGTCGATCGTGGCGAAGGTCCACCGGGATCGATCGATGAGTCGCTACAACCGCCGGCACCCCGGCTACGGGTTCGCCACGAATGTCGGATATGGCACGAGGCAGCACTGGGACGCCCTCATCAAGCTCGGCCCGAGCCCGATCCACCGCCGCTCCTTCTACGGGGTCACGGGCTTCTCGGAAGACGGGAACAGGGCTGGAAACATCATCGAACATGGTGGTTACGGCGAGATGGAAGTGCGACACTTGGAATCATGAGCGTCGAGGACCTGGAGAAGTACGAAGCGGAGATGGAGCTCCAGCTTTACAAGGAGTACCGGGACGTCCTCCCGATGTTCAAGTTCGTGGTCGAGACCGAGCGCCGCTTCTACCTGGCCAACGAGGTCAAGGTCGAGACCCAGCACTCGGGCCCCAAGGTTTGGTTCGAGGTCGAGCTCGTCGACGCGTGGGTCTGGGACATGCAC
This sequence comes from Actinomycetota bacterium, assembly GCA_046715695.1. Lineage (GTDB taxonomy): Bacteria > Actinomycetota > CADDZG01 > CADDZG01 > WHSQ01 > DATLNM01. Next base: position 2,706 of record JBKJYP010000135.1, read on the forward strand.
CGCCCGGCCCGCTTCGTCTCCCACGTCAAGGTCGTCACCTTCAGGGATCTAAACGTCGAGGAGCTCTCGCAGCTGGCCGAGCGCGATCTGTTGCCCGAGCCCCCCGGCATGGAGCGCTAACCCCCTCACCCATCGAGTGAGCGATTTCCGCCGCTCCACGACGTTTATCGCTCACTCGACGATCAGGCCCCCGCTCCGGTCCTTTCTGTCGCACCTCCTGACTAGCTTGTCCTTGTGGACACGCGACCTTCTCTTGGGTTGGCCGGCGAGGATGCGGCCGAGGAGTACCTGAACCGGCTCGGTTACGAGACGCTTCAACGGAATTTCCGTTGTCAGCATGGCGAGGTCGATCTGATCGTCCGAACCGGGTCCACGATCGTGTTCGTCGAGGTGAAGACACGCTCGACCGATCATTTCGGCTTGCCGGTCGAGGCTGTCCGCTTCCCGAAGCAGACCCGGATCCGTCGCTGTGCGGCCGTCTGGCTCGATAGGCAACGGCCCCGGCGCGCGAGCATCCGGTTCGATGTGGTCTCGGTTATCGTCCGCGGGCAAGGCCTCGAAGTCACTCATTACCCCGAGGCGTTCTGACCTGGAGGGCGGATGGCCGAGTATCAGTCACTGATCTGGGAGCGGAGCGACGCCGTTGCCACCGTGACGCTCAACCGGCCCGAGAAGAAGAACGCGATGTCCCGGGTGATGTTCGACGAGATCCTCGATGTCTTCCGGCGCGCCGGTTCGGAAGAGGGGATCAGGTGCCTCGTGATCACGGGGGCCGGGGACTCGTTCTGCTCGGGCGCAGACCTCACGGATCCGGCGAACCTCGTTTCAGGGCCGATCGAGATGCGGGAGCGGATGCGCATCGTGCACGAGGTGGCGTCGTCGGTGCCCAACTGTCCCGTTCCGACGATCGCTCGTGTCACCGGGATCGCAGCGGGGGCCGGATGCAACCTCGCCTTAGCCTGTGACTTCGTGGTAGCCACGCGCTCGGCCGGCTTCGCTGAGCTGTTCGTGAAGCGAGGACTTGTCGTCGACTTCGGGGGCAGCTGGGCTCTGTCAAGGCTGTTGCCCATCAACCGTGCCAAGGAGCTCGCGATGTTGGGCGAGACGCTCTCGGCCGAAGAAGCGAACAAGCTCGGGATGCTCTACAAGCTCTGCGAGGACGACGAGATCGATGTCGTGGTCAAAGAGCTGGCCGGCAAGCTCACAGCGCTGCCCCCCAAGACCGTCTCGATGATCAAAGAGAACATCAACCGGGCCTACGAACGCACCCTCGAGGCAACGCTCGATGCTGAATCGCTCACCCAATCGATAGCCGTCGGCTCGCGGGACGCAGTCGAGGCCATCTCCGCGTGGGTCGAGAAACGAGAACCCCGCTTCGAGGGCAAGTAGTTGACGACATACGACGCGATCATCGTGGGGGCACGCTGTGCCGGCTCGGTTGCGGCCGGTTCTCTGGCTCGAGCGGGTTGGAAGGTCCTGCTCGTAGACAAGGCGACGTTCCCCAGCGACACCATGTCGACCCACATCATCTTCCCCAACACGATCGCGCGATTCGAGTCGCTCGGGATCTGGGAGAGGTTGGTCGACCGTCACGAACTCTCGGCCTTCTATCAGCGGTGGCGCGTCCTTGGATACGAGCTCGCCGGCCCCTTCACTCCCATCGATGGTCACGACAAAGCAACTTGCATCCGACGGATCTCATTGGACAACGTGCTCGTGAACTGGGCCGTCGATGCAGGCGTGGAAACGCGCTTCGGGATGAAGGTCGTGAGCTTGCTCGGGAAAGGTGAGGACGGAGATCCAGTTCGGGGGGTCGTCCTCGAAGGCGGCGAGGAGGTCCGGGCCCCGTGGATCATCGGGGCCGACGGACGAGCTTCCACCGTTGCGGGTCTGTTGGGCCTGGAGAAGAAGAAACCGTTGTCGGGCGAACAGGCCTACCTCTTCGCTTACTGGCGAGGCCTTCCACCCAGTGACATCGGGACGATCGATGTCGACGACAGCAAGCACGGGCTGATGTGGAATCCGTGCGAGGACGGAACACACATCGTCTCTTTCGCCGCTCCTCCCGAGGTCACGAGTGGATCGAAGACCGACAGGGAGCGAGCCTACGCGCACGGCATCCGTCATTTCCCCGACACTCTCAAAGACTCAGACTTCGACAAGGCGGAAAGGATCTCGGATCTCGTGGTCGTACCGGAGACGCTCATGAGGGGCTTCTATCGGAAGGCAGATGGGCCCGGATGGGCCCTGATCGGCGATGCCGGTCACTTCAAGCACCCGGGGACCGCGCAAGGGATCTCGGATGCGGTCGAGCACGCGATGTATGTCGGAGAGGCTCTTGCCGGCGCGGATCCTGAACTAGAAGGCTTCCACGAGTGGCGTAAGGAACGGAGCATCGAGCACTACGAGTGGTCGTTCATCTACGGAAGCTGGCCCGTCCCGGAGATGGCCAGCCCGTACATGCGCGGTCTCTCCTCGGATCCCGTGGCGACGCAGGACTGGCTGGATGTCTTGACCCGGCGGAACCGGCCATCGACAGTCAACACGAGCGAGCGCCTCGGGCGATGGTTCTCGGCCCCGGTTCAATCTGGATAGAGGTTCCAGACCCGGACGTCAGCTGCTAGGACCTAACCGGTCTCGACTTAGCTCCCAGACAGATGTGGCCTCGTTCGAAATCCTCTTTATCGACCCTGGCTCGGTAGATCTTGCCTGTGCCGGGTTTGAGTGATGCCCTGAACGTACCGGTGTTCGTGGTTTCCGCCTCTGTCCATATGCGCCAGCCTCCGTCACGCTTCCGACGCTCGATCCACACCCTGATGTGCCTCGAGCATCCGTCGAACCCATCCGGCGTCTTGAGGACCCCTTTGCCGATGAGCCGGGTTGCTGTTGGGAGCTTGAGTGCGAATCTCAGCGTACGGGGATGGGATACCTCTGTTGGAGAGGGGCTCGGTGAGGGGGACGGACTCGGCGTGATGGCTGGATCGGGTGACGTCGAAGGACTGGCCGACGGGGAAGGGCCGACCGAAGGACTCGCGGAAACGGAGGGGGATGGTGAGGGAGAGGGCTGTGTGCCGCCCCCACCCCACGTCCCTTGAGCCGTCCCCGTCGGAGTGACGACCGTGACCGTGGAATCAGCGACTCCCGCCGGCACCGACGCCGTGAGTCTGGAGTTGGAGTCGACCGTGAACTCCACGACCGTTCCCCCGAACCGGATCTCGCGGGCGGCGATCAACGCAGTGCCGTTGACGATGGCTTTGCCGGGAGCGCCGGCTACCACCGACGTCACGGTCGGGGCCGGGACAGGGCCGAAGGCCGGATCCAGTGTCGCCCGGCCCCCCGTGGCCGGGTACCAGGGATCGGTCGATGATGTTCGTACCGTGAAGGGCTTACGGGCCGCCGCACGCGCTGCGACATGGTCGAAGTAGGCCATCTCCGTGGGAGTCAGCAACCGCCCTTCGCTCAAAACGATGGATGCGATCCGGAAATCCTTCTTCGAGGTGCTGAAGGGCGGGTTCTGCGGACCGTCACTCGCGATGATGTCGGAGACCCCGAAGGTGGTGACAGGTCCGGTCCAAAGGACACCTTCGGCGGCGGTCGGTTGGCTCTGGTTGTTGAACACGAAGTGGGTCCCAACCTGCTCTGGCGGGATGAGTCCCATCTTGTAGAGCTCGAGATCGTTGAACCCGGTCCTGCCTCCCCTTACCAATCGGTAGTTGCCACCTTCAGGGACGAGATCGAACGGGAAATAGCCGTTCCCCCGGCCGAGCACTCCTTGCAGGAGGTCGGACGCGGGCCAGTGGCCACCGTTCGTCGTGAGCGGGGGATAGTCGGAGAAGTTCATCCAGTTGTGTGACAGCTCATGGAGGGCGAGATACGCGCCGAGGTCGAAGCCGCCGTCCCCGGGGTAGATGAGGACCCCATCGAGCATGGAGCTCCCGGAGCTCGAGCCCGGTCCCTGGAACCGGCCGGCGAAGAACACCTCGTTCTGGTGCGCGGCGACGATGGCTGCGAAGTCGAAGGTGTCCGGGAACCGTTCGTAGAAGCGCTGGAGCACCGCGTCGGGTGACCCTTCGCCCGTGAAGGGTGTGTCGTACCGGAGGTTCGCGACGTGGGGGCTGCGTTGAGCATCGGTTCCGACGGGGGTGATCGGAACCGATGCCATGGTCTCGTCCTTGATGTTGAGCTCGACACCGTCGCTGTCCGTCTGCGTGCCCGAGGCATAGGTGCGCACCGAACCGATGTAGTTCTGGATCTCTCCCGTGCGATAGCCGGAGATCGCTTGCTCCGCGGTCAGTGTGATCTGGAAGGTGGAGGGCCCGGTGGACGTCATCGGCACTACCGTCGCGTTACGGAAGCGGAAGTCGGCGGATGTCACATTCGAGTCGCCCACCAGCGTGATGGTCACCGGCGCGGGCGCTGCCGTATCCACCACCCGTGGCTCCATGGAGTAGCGGATGATCGCGCCGCTCTGGGCATGGGCCGGGGTGTTGAACCAAAGTGAAGCAGCGACCAGCGCGAGGGGAAGCACGACCCTGATCCCTGGCCCGGATCTGCCCCGCATACTGCCCCCCACTCCGCCCCGTCGGCCCGGCATGGCCGCCACCTTAAGCGGTCCAACCGAAACTGTCATAGGTCCCCGTTAGGTTTCTCTCTGGGTCGCGCCGCCTCTCTGCCCGCAAGGGAGAGAGATGTTTTCCAAGCTGAACACCGTTGCTTTCGTCGGCACCGAAGCGCGCATCGTCGAGGTCCAGGTCCATGTCGGCCAGGGTGTCCCGGGCGCCAAGATCGTCGGGCTACCGGCCCGTTCCGTCAGCGAATCCGCGCAGAGAACGCGTTCGGCCATCGAAGCGACCAAGAAGAAGTGGCCGCAGCAGAGGATCATCGCCAACCTCTCACCGGGTGCGCTCCGCAAGGAAGGAACGCATTTCGATCTGCCTCTGGCCCTGGGGATCCTGGCGGCGTCGGATCAGATCGACAACTCGAGGCTCGATCGTTGGCTGGTGCTCGGTGAGCTCGCGCTGGATGGTTCGGTGCGACCTGCGCTTGGTGTTCTAGCCGCGGCGATGGCGTGCCGGGCGGGGGCTCTTGCGGGGATCCTCTGCCCGGCCGTCAACGCGCCCGAGGCCGCTCTCATCGACGGAGTGAAGGTCGTCGCCGTTTCCTCTCTCGCGGAATGTTGTCTGTGGCTGGAAGGCGGATGGGAGGGCCCACCGGTAGGGCCCCTGCGCCCGAGGCAGCTCCCCGTCGGCGAGGACCTCACCGACTTCCGGGGGCATCCCGCCGCGCTGCGAGCCGCCGAGGTTGCCGCGGCCGGCGGCCACAACGTCCTGATGGTCGGGCCCCCGGGCTCGGGCAAGACCATGCTCGCACGGCGGTTGCCTTCGATACTTCCCGCACTCTCGATCGAAGAGTCTCTCGAGGTCACCCGTGTCCATTCGATAGCGGGACTCCTTACCGAGCGACCCGAACTCATCAGCGGCCGGCCCTTCCGAACTCCGCACCACAACGTTTCGATCGCGGGTCTCATCGGAGGGGGGCAGGGTCTCGCTCGTCCGGGCGAGATCAGCCTTGCCCACCACGGCGCGTTGTTCCTCGATGAACTGACGCTCTATCGCCGCGACATCCTGGAGAGTCTGCGCGGCCCGCTCGAAGACCGAACCGTTCAGATCGCCCGCAGTCACGGCTCTGTTTCATTCCCGTGCAGCTTCATCCTCATCGCAGCCATGAACCCGTGTCCCTGCGGATACATGGGCGACCACCGTCGAGCATGTGACTGTTCCGACCATCAGATCCGCAACTACAAGTCGCGCGTCTCCGGCCCGTTGTTGGATCGCTTCGACGTGCAGGTCACGATGCCACGGCTGACGCGCTCGGAGTTACTCGAGAAGGCACCCGGTGTTTCATCGTCGGTCGTTCGTGAACGGGTCGAGGCGGCGCGGTCCGTCCAGGCGGAACGCTACAGATCGAAGCTGCAGCTGAACTCGAATGTGCCCCGGCGCGTCCTCGATGTGCACATGAACCTCGCTCCAGAGGGACGAGCTCTGATCGGTGACGCGATCGAGGGCGGCCTGTTGACGGCGCGCGGGGTCGACCGGATCATGCGCGTGGCACGGACCCTCTCCGATCTGGCTGGTGGGGACGAGGTCGATGTCGAGGCCGTGGGTTTGGCCCTCCACGATCGCCTCGAAGTATCTGTGGGATCGATGGCATGAGGACGCTGACGCGGTCGTCCACGGAGTGGCCGGAGGCCCTCACCGAACTAGGACCCAAGGTCGTGCCCGACAAGCTGCACCTCATCGGCAACGAGATCCCAGCGATGTCGAGTTGTGTCGCGGTGGTTGGTTCGCGCAACCCGACAAGCGCCGGTCTCCACGCCGCGACGATCCTGGCCAAGGGTCTGGCGGAAGCAGGCTTCACTATCGTGTCGGGCCTCGCCGTCGGCATCGATGCCGCGGCGCACAAAGCTGCCCTCGACGCGGGCGGGAACACGATCGCGGTTCTCGGCTGCGGACTCGATGTCGACTACCCCGGCCGGAACCGAGGACTCAAGAGCGAGCTCGCTAGTGGCGGTACGCTAGTCTCGGAGTACGAGACGGGTGTCCAACCACAGACATGGCATTTCCCCGAACGCAATCGCATCGTTGCGGGACTCTGCTGCGGGACGGTGTTCGTCGAAGGTCACCTGCGCAGCGGCGGACTCATCACTGCTCGGCTCGCGCTCGATGCCAACCGCCTCGTATTCGCGGTGCCGGGAAGTGTTCGGAACCCTCTTGCGGCGGGCCCGAACGAACTCATCCGAGCGGGACGTGCCGGCCTCGTCACCGAGGTTTCTCACATCCTCGAGGAGCTCGCGCCCAGCTTGGTCTGGACCGATCGCGTCGCGACAGGATCCAAGGAAGTCCCAGTGCTCACCGGTCTCGAGCACGATGTTCTGGCGCTGCTCGACGACGCCCCCACGGACACGGAGACCATCCGGTCACAACTGGACGTTCCGGAGGGGGAGCTGCTCTTGACGCTGGCGCGTCTCGAGGTGCGTGGATGGGCGCAACGTTGGGGCGGCGGCTACGCGATCACGTCGGGAGGCTCTCGTATCCGGGTGCTGCTGGTTGATCGGTCCCTCGGATGAGAACCTCATCTTCTACTCTCTGCTACACTCGTAGCATGTCGGTGGAGCGTGATATCCGTGAGATCCCTCAGCGGGAGCTTCGCAACGACATCTCCCGGATCCTCAAGGAAGTGGCCCAGGGGAGAACCCTCAGAGTGACGGTCAAGGGTCGTCCGGTGGCGGACCTCGTCCCGGTATCCGAGGGCCGCCGGTTCCTACCTCGCATGGAAGTCGAGCGGCTCTTGCGCGAGGCCCCCCTGGACGAAGGTTTCAAGCGCGACGTCGATGCCGTGCTTGGAGCGACGATCGAGGAACTTTGAGAGGCCTTCTCGATACGACCGTTCTGATAGCGCGCGAGCAGGGACGTCCATTTGGGGTCCTTCCCGAAGAGTCCGCCATCTCAGTCGTCACACTCGCTGAATTGCATATCGGAGTGTTGCTGGCCGACGAGCCACGGCTTAGGGCTCAACGGATGCGGTCGTTGTCAGAGGTCGAGCGGAGCTTCGATGCGTTGCCGATCGACAAGGATGTTGCTCGGAGCTTCGCCATGATCGTGGCCGATGCTCGGATACGAGGCAGAAAGCCGAAGATCATGGATGCTTGGATAGCCGCTACTGCGGTCGCTCACGACCTTCCGGTCTACACGCAGGACATCGATTTCGATGGCCTGGCTGATGTTCAGGTCGTCCGAGTCTGAGCGCGGGACTCATATTCCGTAAGGTGTGAGGACGGCGCTGCCTCACCCAGAAGATCGGAGAAGAGATGATCCTCGAGGAATCGGAATTCCAAGCTGCGATTCCCGCAACGGACTACGAGAGAGCCCGCGCGTTCTACGAAGGGAAGTTGGGCTTCAAACCGGAGAGCATCATGGATGCTGGACTCACCTACCGCCTCGGGAAAGGCAGCGCGTTCTTCCTCCACCCGAGTGCCTCAGCCGGGGCTGAGTTCACGCTGGGCGGGTGGTACGTGCCCGATCTGCCCGCGGCGGTTGCGGAGTTGCGGGCCCTCGGCATCGAGTTCGAGGAGTACGACATCCCGGGCGTGAAGACCGTTGATGGGATCGCCGACCTCGGCCAGGGTTATGCGGCGTGGTTCAAGGACTCCGAAGGCAACATCCTTGTCGTATCCAGCCCGAAGTAGCGGAGCAAGGCCTCCGGCGGATCAAGGCCCGGTGATCTCGTAGACGTTGCCGTCGGGCCCGTAGAAGTGACTCCACCAACCACCCGATTCGCCCTGGATCTCTCCTATGAACTCGACGCCGGAAGTCTCTAGCTCGCGCCGCGAGCCCACGATGTCGGTTACACCGAAGCCGACCACCGGTCCAGTCGTGAAGTGCTTGTGATCGGCTTCTTCGACTCCGAAAACCTCTACTTGGTCACCGTTGGGGAGTAGGAACCACGCGAAGGAATCCTGCGTCTCCTTGACCTCGAGCTTCATGACGTCTCGAAAAAAGGAAACCGTTTCCGCGAACTTCTCGGTGCGAGTCCCGATGAACTTCAGTCCGGTGATCTCCATAACCCCTCCACACGGTTGGGCACGATAGGACTCAATGGTTGACATCAGTCACAGACCCCACCCATGCTTCTTGGATGGAGGAGCTGGCTGAAAGCTATCTCCTCGCGCTGACGGCTGAGCGCGGGGCGTCGGGGCACACGGTCTCGGCCTACCGATCGGATCTGACGCAGTTCACCGACTGGGTGAGCCGGTCCCACGTCACCGATCCATCGGATGTAGATCGCAAGTTGATCCGGCGCTACGTCGCGTTCATGGGTCAGAAGCGCTACGCCCGCCGGACGATGGCCCGCAAGCTCTCGGCGATCCGCTCGATGTTCGCGTGGGCCACACTCACCGGGCGCCTCGAGAGCAACCCCGCTGCCGATGTCCCGGCCCCCAAGCTCGACAAACCCCTTCCCCGCGTTCTCAAGCCTGCGGAGGCAGCTCAACTCTGCGAGCTGCCCCCCGACGACGAGCCGATCGGGATACGAGATCGAGCGATCATCGAGCTCCTCTACTCCTCGGGCCTGCGCGTCTCGGAGCTCTGTGGCCTCGATCTCGACGAGCTCGACCTCGGAGCCGCACGGGTGAGGGTCATGGGCAAGGGCCGCAAGGAACGGCAGCTGCCGATCTCGGAGCCGGCCTGCCGGGCCCTCCAGGTGTATCTGCGTGAAGCTAGGCCGACCTTGCTCAGGGAGGGCTCCCCCCCTGCCGTCTTCCTGAATACGAGAGGGGCGAGGGTCACCTCGAGGCGGATCCGGGGGATGCTCGAGCGCTATATGACCGCCGAGGGGATGCGCCCCGCCGGCCCACATACCCTCAGGCATTCCTTCGCAACTCACCTGCTTGACGGGGGAGCGGACCTCAGGGCGGTGCAGGAGCTTCTGGGGCATGAGAACCTTGCCACGACCCAGATCTACACCCACGTTTCCCCCGAAAGGCTGAAGGCGGTCTATGACCAGAGCCATCCCCGAGCCTGAGACCGAGATGTCGGGGGCATCCGAGAAGAAGATCCCGGATGCCGTTCAGGATGCGTGGGCCGACTACAAGACGGCGGGGACTAGAGAAGCCCGCGAACGCCTGATCATCCACTACTCGCCTCTGGTCAAGTACGTCGCCGGCCGGGTCGCCGTAGGGCTTCCAGCCAATATCGAGCAGGCGGACCTCATCTCGTACGGGATCTTCGGATTGATCGACGCGATCGAGAAGTACGACACCTCCCGCAACATCAAATTCGAGACATACGCGATCAACCGGATCCGTGGGGCGATCATCGACGAGCTCCGGGCGATCGACTGGGTGCCCCGCTCGGTCCGCTTCAAGGCCCGCGAGGTCGAGAAGGCCTATACAAGTCTCGAGAACCGATTGAAGAGACCCCCGTCAGATGCCGAGATCGCAACCGAGATGGGCATCTCGACCGATGATCTGACCCACATCTACACCCAACTGTCGACGGTCTCCTTGGTTGCACTCGATGAGTTGATGTCGGTCGAGGGGGAGAGGGGCGACAAGGTCTCACTCGTAGACACTCTCGAAGACACACGCGTGAGTGGTCCGATGGAGGTTTTCGAATCCGAGGAGATGCGCCACATCCTGGTGGACGCGATCAACCGCTTGCCCGACCGCGAGAAGGTTGTCGTCACTCTCTACTATTACGAGGGTTTGACACTGGCGGAGATCGGCCAGGTTCTCGGCGTCACCGAGTCGCGCATCTGTCAGATGCACACGAAAGCGGTGCTCGCACTCAGAGGAAAGATCTCCGAAGCCACCGATTAGGCCCCGTGCTCGCCCGTGTTAGCCTAGCCCCGCTTCAAAAATTCACACGCTCGTTAGCGGTCGCTTCACGCGGTCGCGCTTCGGTCCCAGATAGATCACGGGTCGGCGGGCGGAGGAGTCCCGGACCTGAGCCGGGCGTAACCGAAGGAGGTAGTTCGTCATGCCCGTCGTCACGATGAGGCAATTGCTGGAGGCCGGGGTCCACTTCGGCCACCAGACGCGTCGTTGGAACCCGAAGATGAAGCGTTTCATCTTCACCGAGCGCAACGGCATCTACATCCTCGATCTCCACCAGACGATGTCTGGGATCGAGAAGGCCTACAAGTTCACCCGCGACCTTGTCGCCAGCGGCGAGACCATCCTGTTTGTGGCCACCAAGCGCCAGGTCCAGGACGCGGTCGAGGAGCAGGCCAGGCGCTGCGGGATGCCCTACGTCAACTTCCGCTGGCTCGGCGGGATGCTCACGAACTTCCGCACGATCGCGGATCGCATCGCCCGCATGAGAGAGCTCGAGGACATGGAATCCTCCGGCGCACTCGATGCCCTTCCGAAGAAGGAAGCCCTGCGTCTGCGTCGCGAGTACGAGAAGCTCAACCGAAACTTGCGGGGGCTTCGCGACCTCGAGAAGGTTCCCTCGGCGGTGTTCATCCTTGACACCAAGAAGGAAGAGATCGCCGTCCGCGAGGCCAAGAAGCTCGGCATCCCCATCGTCGCGGTCCTCGACACGAACTGTGATCCCGACGATGTCGATTACGCGATCCCCGGCAACGACGACGCGATCCGCTCGGGGGCGCTTCTGACCCGCGTCATCGCAGATGCGGTGATCGAGGGCAAGACGATGCGACCCGCAGAGATGCAGGAAGCCGATAGAGCCAAGGCGCAAGCTGCCGCCGAGCCGGGCGCTGTATCGCCTGGTGCCGCGGCGGAACCGAAGGCCGAATGGGAGCTCGAGCTCGAGCGCGAGGAGGCGGCGGAGCGTGCGGCGGAGGCAGCGGGCGACAGCGCGGAGCTTCCCGGCACCGACCCCAACCCGCCCGGATCCCTCAACTCACCCCCTCCTTTCGAGGGACCTGATGCCAAAGGCGATGAGCCCGGTGACCTTTCCCACCCTCGCCCTCCGGCAGACGCGCCTGCAACCACCTAGAACCCACAACAACCTAAGAAGAGGAAGGAACCATGGCAGAGATCTCAGCCAAAGACGTTAAGGCGCTGCGCGATGCGACCGGCGCCGGGATGATGGACTGCAAGCAGGCACTCTCCGAGAGCAACGGCGACCTGGAAGCTGCGAAGAGGCTGCTCCGGGAGAAGGGCCTCGCCGATGCGGCGAAGCGCACCGGCCGCACTGCAAGTGAGGGCATCGTGTACTCGTACATGCACCAGCCCCAGCCGAATTATCCGGCGAAGCTCGGTGTTCTGCTCGAGCTGAACTGCGAGACGGACTTCGTCGCCAAGACGGAGCAATTCGAGCGGCTGGCCAAGGACATCGCGATGCACATCTCGTTCGCAGATCCTTCGTGGACAACGCGCGAAGAGGTGCCTCAAGAGATCCTCGAAGAAGAGTCTGCGATCTACGCCAAGCAGGCGAAGGACTCTGGCAAGCCCGAGCAGGTCATCGAGAAGATCGTGAACGGCAAGCTCGAAGGATTCTACAAAGAGCGCGTTCTCATGGACCAGGAATGGATCCAGGACAAGTCGAAGTCCATCGCCGACCTGATCAACGGGGCGCGTACCACCATGGGTGAGAACGTGTCCATCGGCCGCTACTCCCGGATCCGGGTCGGAGAGGGAGCCGGGAGCTAGCAGTGGCCTCGATCGAGCCGGCCCCGAAGTACAAGCGTGTACTGATCAAGCTGTCGGGAGAGGCCTTTGCCGATCCCCAGCACGGGTTCGGTATCGATCCGAGGATCGTCGCGTCGATGGCGCGCCAGATCGCGGAGGCTAAGACGCTCGGGTCGGAACTCGCCATCGTCATCGGCGGCGGGAACATCATCCGCGGTCTCTCCGCTTCCGCTCAGGGCACAGACCGCACGACGGCGGACTACATGGGGATGCTGTCGACGGTCATCAATGCACTTGCCTTGCAGGACGCCCTCGAGAAAGAGGGCGTGCAGACCCGGGTCCAGACCGCGATCTGGATGCAGGAGCTCGCCGAGCCGTACATCCGCCGCCGGGCGATCCGTCATCTTGAGAAGGGCCGTGTGGTCATCTTCGCCGGAGGGACGGGCAACCCCTATTTCTCTACCGACACCACGGCAGCGCTCCGGGCCCTCGAGATCGGCGCCGAAGCGATCCTGAAAGCGACCCGGGTGGACGGGGTCTTCGATTCCGACCCCCTGGTGAATCCCGATGCGGAGATGTTCCACTCTCTCGAGTACATCGAGGTCCTGAACCGGGGTCTCAAGGTCATGGATTCGACGGCCATCAGCCTATGCATGGACAATCGCTTGCCGATCATCGTCTTCAACCTCAAATCCGGGAACATCGTTCGGGTTCTCTCCGGTGAAGAGGTTGGGACCCTGGTTCACGCCGACTGATCAACCCGACCAAGAGGGGGCGTTTCGATGGCTGAGGACAAGAGCGCCGTTCTTAACGAAGCCGACGACAAGATGGACAAAGCCGTCTCCGTGAACCACGACGAGCTCAACTCCATCAGGTCGGGCCGCGCAACACCTGCCCTGTTGAACCGCATCACCGTCGAGTATTACGGGACCCAGGTGCCGCTCAATCAGATCGCGAACCTCTCTGTTCCGGAGCCACGGCTCTTGGTGATCGCCCCTTACGACGCGAACCAGATCAGTGCGATCGAGAAGGCCATCCTGGCCTCGGATCTCGGGATCACTCCCAACAATGACGGCAATGTGGTCCGCCTCGCGTTCCCGCAGTTGACGGAGGATCGGCGCAAAGAGCTCATCAAACTCGCGCACGCACGCGCTGAGGAAGGCCGCGTCGCGGTGAGAGGCGTGAGGCGCCATGCCAAGCAACACCTCGAGCATCTGAAGAAAGACCACGTCATCTCTGAGGATGAAGAGCGGGGGGCCGAGGTGACGTTGCAGAAGATGACGGACAAACACATAGCGCAGATCGACGAGAATCTGAAACACAAGGAAACGGAACTCTCAGAGGTCTAGGCCGAAGACGACGATCTCATATGAGCGAGGCGCGGACGAGCCGCTCCATGCGTCAGGCCGTTCCGACGGCCCTTGCACTTCTCGCAGCCATGATCGTGTGCGCGGCCCTGGGCGCGGGCGCCTTCTTCGTGCTGGCGGTTTTCGTGGTCACTGCGGCAGCCGCCGAGATGCTGGACGCCGTTAGGAAGAACGGTGGTAAGCCGAACATCCCATTGGGACTGATGGGTGTCCTAGCGATGATGGGTGTCGCTTTCCAGGGTCGCTTCGCTTACTTCGGGATCGTTCTCGCCGCGACGAGCATCGGCTCGTTCATCTACGCGCTTCGACCGCGTCGTGGACCGACGCCGATAACGGACGTCGCTTGGACGGTATTGGCGGTCGTGTGGGTTGGCGGAGGCGGTGCGGGCGCAGTCAGCCTGCTTGCCATCGAGCCCGGAGGCCTCTGGATGCTGTTCGGGACGGTACTGGTCATGGCCGTCGATGACATCGGTGCCTTTTTCGGGGGCACGGCGTTCGGGCGTCACAAGCTGGCTCCCTCGATCTCCCCCGCGAAATCTTGGGAGGGCTTCTTCGCGGGGATGGTGACAGCGCTGGTCGGCGGGGCCGTCTTCGGGTTTCTCTTGCCCGAGCTCACCGCCCTCGAGGGCCTCGGTGTGGGGGCGATCTGTGCCATCCTCGTGCCCGTCGGCGACCTGATCGAGTCCGCATTCAAACGAGAGCTCAAGATCAAGGACTCGAGCGGTTTGCTACCCGGTCATGGCGGTTTCCTGGACCGGCTCGACGCCATCCTCTTCTGCGCCCCCGCGGTGGCGGTCTTCATCCGCTTCATGATCGGCTAGGCCATTCGGTAGGACCGTTTCCCAAGCTGCACCGTCGTTCGAATCCTTTTAGGGCCACTGACTCCACATCCCTTGCCGCACCTATCATCGGCCCTATGGAAGCGCAGAGACGGGCACGTCGGGTAGCAGCCCTCTATGACATTCACGGCAACCTCTTTGCTTTGGACGCGGCGCTGGCGGAAATCTCCCAGCTACAGGTCGATCTGATCGTCGTTGGCGGAGATCTTGTCTGGGGTCCATATCCGCAGGCGACTCTCAGGCGTCTCCTCGATCTAGGTGACCGGGCCCTGTTTATCCGCGGCAACGCCGACCGCGACGTGGCCCAGCCACCGCGCACCGACACCGAAGGTGACCGCCGCCTGGCGGATGAGGTGACTCGATTCTGCTCGAGCGAGCTTGCACCCCGTCAGATCGAGTGGCTGATGCACCTTCCTCTGACCGAGACTGTCGATATCGAGGGGTTGGGGTCGGTGCTGTTCTGCCACGCGTCTCCACGAAGTGACGAGGAGATCCTCACCCCGAGGAGCACCGACGAACACATCCGTGAAGCGGCGAGAGGGATGAAGGGCATCATCGTGTGCGGCCATACGCACGTTCAGTTCGACCACGACATTGGCGATATCCGGCTCATCAACGCCGGCAGCATCGGGATGCCATACGAGGATCTTCCAGGGGCATACTGGACGCTGTTCGATTCAGCTATCACGCCGAGGCGCACGTCCTACTCCGTCGAAGAGGCGGCGACCTCGATCAGAGAATCTGGCTGTCCCCACGTCGAGGCGTTCTTCGTCGACACGATTCTCAACTCCCCCGGTCGCGAGGATGCGCTGGATCACTTCGCGCAACGCGCTGCAGAACAGAGCTACTAAGTCCTGTCAAGCTCCTCCCACTTCCCAAGAGAATCGAGGGTATGCAGCCACTCCGGGTTCGAAATGTGTCCGATTAGGGCCACTCCCGATCGCGGTTTGGTCGCCCGCAATCAGAGAAACCCTTCGTGAGGGCGACTAACCAGGCTAGGTCGCTTGGCAGCATTCCGGGTCTCTGGGATGTCAGTAAGGCATGACTAAGAACTGGATCGCCGCGCTCGCCTTCCTTCTGGCTGCCGCGGCGCAGGCGCCCGCAGCCGCTGCATTCCCGGGCGCGAACGGACGGCTGGCCTTCGCCACATTCAGCAACATCTTTTCGGCAACGCCGAAAGGCGAGAACCTGCATCAGCTCTCCGACCCGCGCACCGGGAAGAACAGACTCCCGGCATGGTCGGCGGACGGTAAGCACATCGCATTCGTCTGTCATGCCAACGCGTACTCCATGTCCAAGGGGTCGGAGCTTTGCGCAATGCGCGCTGACGGGTCCCACGTGCACCGGTTGACCCACAACGACGTCGGTGAGGGATCCCCTTCCTGGTCGCCTGACGGTCGTTGGATCGCGTTCGTTCGGGCGACCCGAGGGCTCAACGACATGGACGTGTGGGTGATGCGCAGCGACGGCACCGGAAAACGGAATCTCACGCCCGACTCTTTTCCCGACTTCTCCCCGAGTTGGTCTCCCGATGGGCGCGAGATCCTGTTCATGAGCGCCCGGCCGACGGGAGATCCCCTGAACGTCGTTGTACCCGAGTTTCAACAAGACCTCTTTGCGGTGACCGTAGGAGACGGGAGCATCCGCAACATCACCGATTCGCCTGAGCACGAGGACAGCGGCGATTGGTCGCCCGACGGTCTTCGCATCGTGATGGCGCGCTACGACGAGGTCGACCAAGGCGGGTGGAGCCTCTATGTGATGTCTTCCGAGGGCGGTGCGGCAACGAAGATCACTAACGGGATCTTTTGCGGCTCGCCGGCTTGGTCACCGGACGGAGGGTGGATTGCGTTCTCCGCGATTACCGATGTGGGACCACAGGGGTCGTTGGACGGCAAGAGCCAGATTCTCAAGATCCGGCCTGATGGAACGGACCTGACCGTCGTCACGCTCAACCCGCGCCGCAGCTACTACAGCCCCTCCTGGCAACCGCTGCCCGATTCGGCTGAGTAAGAGTTTCGCAAGGTAAGGCGGCTCGATCGAGCTGCTGGAGGGTGGCTTCAAAGTCGGGGTTCGAAATGTGTCCAATTAAGGCCACGGCGACATTGCGAAGCGGCCCCTTCTAACTCTTGAGCTAGCTGGCTCGTTCCCACGTCCCGGGCTTGGGAACCAGAAAGGCGATAAGTCTCGCTTCCCCGTTCTCTTCGCGGGAAGTGATCTCCGCAACGACCGCCTTGCAGCGATTGCCATCCTTGTCAGCGACAATGACGGTTTCTCCGACCTGAACAGGAACGGAGGGATCAAGGACAACGGGGGTTCGTCCTCGTTCGTCTTCAAGATTGAAGTCGGCGGCAATCGTCATTGTTTTCACCTATCTCACAGGATGGGGGTTCGGCTCGGGGTCGTCAAACACATCAGCCAGGGTCTCCAGTAGCAGATCCGTCGGTCTCTCCGGAAACGTCAGGGTCAGGTGCGGGAATCTTCCGCGGCGCTGTACACCGAATCCGATCTCCCTGAGCTGGCCCACCTTTGCTTTTCGCAGAAAAGAATGAGGCTTCTGGGCGAGTTCGGCGATGTCAGTCACGCTTAGGCGATCCTCGCCGTAGAACGAAAGGCCATAGAAGCCGAGGGTGGTGAAGCACCGATCGACCGCCTCCCGTAGGTCATCGAGCCTCATGTGCCCGAATCTGATGGCGAAGGTTTCGGCTTCAAGGTCGTCGTCTTCCATGTCCGGAAACGATATTGATGGGCAGTGACAAGATTCGGGTCGGCCAAGCTAGGTCTCCAACTGGGCGACAATGGGCTGATGTCCGACCCCAGAAGGGTCGTCATTCTCGGCTCCACCGGCTCGATAGGCCGGCAGGCGCTCGAAGTGATGGCGGCTCACCCAGAGCTGTACCGTCCCGTCGCCCTCGTCGCGGGATCGGACGGTGCCGCCCTCGAGGAGCAAGTGAGAGAGACGGGGGTGGAACATTCGGGCCTGGGGGCCGAGGCTGCCTCCGACCTGGCGGCTCTGCCCGATGTCGATGTCGTCCTGAACGCGATCGTCGGCGCGGCGGGGCTCCGGGCTTCGGTCGCAGCCCTTGAAGCCGGCAAGACCCTTGCGCTCGCGAACAAGGAAAGCCTCGTTGCGGGAGGCGAGGTGTGCTTGAAAGCCATGAAGGCCGGTGGGGGCCGGATCGTCCCCGTCGACTCCGAGCACGCCGCTATCGCGCAATGCATCGCCGGCCGTGACCCTGGTTCCATCGCTCGCATCGCGATCACTGCTTCGGGTGGACCGTTCCGGACCCGGAAGAACCTTCAGGGTGTCACCCGAGACGAGGCGCTTGCTCACCCGACTTGGTCGATGGGGCCCAAGATCACGATCGACTCCGCGACCCTCATGAACAAAGGCCTGGAAGTGATCGAGGCGCACTACCTTTTCGACCTTCCCTACGACCGCATAGATGTGCTGATGCATCCGCAGAGCCTGGTTCACGGGATCGTGCACATGAACGATGGGAGCAGCCTCATGCACACCGCGCCGGCAGACATGCGCATCCCGATAGCGGCGGCGCTCTCGTGGCCCGATCCTTCGGCTTGGTCGGCCGAACCAGTCGATCTCGCTTCGGCCGGGCAGCTCACGTTCGAGCCCGTCGACCCCGATCGATGGGAGCTATTGACGCTTGCTCGAGAGGTGGGCGCTAAAGGCGCTACGCATCCGGCGGCACTCAATGCTGCGAATGAGGTAGCCGTGTATGCGTTCTTAGATGGTGCCCTCGAATTCGAAAGGATCCCTTCGGTTGTCCGGTCGGTCGTGGAAGCGCACGAACCGAGTCGGGGCGACGACCTCTCCGATGTACTCGAGGCGGATGCCTGGGCGCGCAAAGCAGCGCAGCAGATGATCGAGGTGGGGTCATGAGCGATCGGCTCGGCGATAGCGGGAAGCAATCATGAGCGGAGGGTTGATCTTCATCGGAGCGATCCTCTTGATCATCATGGTCCACGAGGCAGGCCACTTCACCATGGCCAAACTCTTCGGATTCAAGGCGACGAAGTTCTTCCTCGGTTTCGGACCGACCGTCTGGTCCTTCAAGAAGGGCGAGACCGAGTACGGGATCAAGGCGCTGCCGCTCGGTGGGTTCGTGAAGATCGTCGGCATGAACCCCTACGAGGAGGTGGCGGAGGAAGACCTCCATCGCTCATATCCGAACAAGCCTCGCTGGCAGCGAGCCCTCGTCCTGATGGGTGGACCGGCCACGCACTGGCCCCTCGCCTTCATCCTGCTCACGACGATGGCCATGACGATCGGTTTCCCCACCGGAGAGGTGACGAACCAGCTCGCCATGGTGCAGACCGCGACCGAAGGAGATCCCCTCCCTGCCCAGGAGGCAGGCCTTCGGCCGGGCGATCGGATCGTCGCGGTCGACGGCGAGCGGACGGATGACTGGGAAGTGATCCGAAGCGCGATCAAGGCTCACCCGGGTGACGAGCTGACGTTCACTATCGAGCGCGGGTCGGAAGAGTTCCAGGTGACTGCCGTGCCCGACTATGGACTTTTCGACAGAGAGGGCGCTCTGCTCGATCGATCGGATGACCTGACAGATCTCGACGTGCCGCCGGGAACCGCTGTGGCCGGATTCATGGGCTTGGCCCCACAAGAGAGGTTCGAGAAAGAGGGCCTCTTCGGGGCGATCCGTGAAGCTGGCTCCACCACCTGGTTCTTCACGAAGACCTCGGTCGAGGGGGTCCAGCAGATCTTCAAGCAACCCTTCACCGGCGATTTCTGGTCTGCCCTGACCACCACGGGTTCTCGTGAGCTGGACGACGAAACCCCCATCGGGATAGTTGGTGCTACCCGCATTGCATCAAGCAGCCTCGCCGCCGGGCGCGCCCTCGAGCTGTGGAGTTTCATCGCCGGCTTCACCATCTTCATCGGCTTGATGAACCTGCTCCCGCTGCCACCTCTCGATGGAGGTCACCTCACGGTGGTCGCATATGAGTGGCTGCGATCGGTGTCCTACCGAGCGACCTCTCACACAGCCTTCGGGGCGGGGGTCCATGCCTTTGTCGGCGGCGATCCGCACGCTTTAAGGGAGCACTACGCCGAGAGAGTGAAGGAATATCAGGTGGACATGCGCAAGCTGATCCCGGTCGCGGCCGTCGTCATCTCCTTCTTCGTGCTGCTGTTCATCGCGGTTCTCTACCTCGATCTCGCCCGGCCGATCGAGATCCCGTTCTGATGACGGAGCGAAGGAAGTCTCGGCAGGTTCACGTTGGCAGCGTCGCGATCGGCGGGGATGCGCCCGTCTCCATCCAGTCGATGACGATCACGAAGACAGAAGATGCCGAGGCCACGGTCATCCAGGTCCACGAGCTTGCAACCCAAGGCGCCGACATCGTGCGTGTCGCGGTTCCCCACGAGGGAGATGCGAACGCCCTTCCCTTCATCGTCAAGGAGGGTGGGGTCCCGATCATCGCCGACATCCACTTCTCGGTCCGTCTTGCGATGCTCGCTCTGGAAGCGGGGGTGCACGGGCTACGGCTCAACCCGGGCAACATGCGCAATCCGGACCACATCAAGCAGGTAGCCCTAGAAGCGAAAGAGCGAGGTGTACCGATCCGGATCGGCGTGAACGCCGGTTCCCTCGACAAGAAGCTGATCGTCAAGTACGGAAGACCAACCGCGGAGGCATTGGTCGAGAGTGCTCTGTACGAGATCTCTCTGCTCGAAGATCATGGTTTCACCGACTACAAGATCTCGGTCAAACACCAGAACGTGCCGGAGATGATCGCGGCCTATCGTCTCCTCGCGACCAAGACGGACGCCCCGCTCCATCTCGGGGTCACCGAAGCCGGCACGATGAAGCAGGGCGTCGTGAAGTCGGCGATCGGCATCGGCACCCTCCTATCCGAGGGGATCGGAGACACCATCAGGGTCTCGCTTACGGCCGAGCCGGTGGAAGAGGTCAAGGTCGGCAAGCAGATCCTCCACGCCACCGGCCTGCGGCAAGACTCTTTCGATCTCGTCGCCTGCCCGTCTTGTGGCCGGGCCGAGCTTGATGTCTTCGAGCTCGCCGGGAAGGTCGAGGCCGCCATCGAGAAGATGGACCTACCCCCCATGCAGATCGCGGTGATGGGGTGTGAGGTCAACGGTCCCGGAGAGGCCCGCGATGCAGACATCGGGATCGCGGCGGGCCCCGGCAGAGGACTCCTGTTCGCGAAGGGCAAGCAGATCGGGTGGGTGCCTCACGACCAGTTGGTCGACGCTCTGCTGAAGGAGGCCGAGCGCCTAGCCATCGAGATCCGGGCAACCCAGGGTGACCAGGAGGGCAAGGTCGTCGTCCTCAAGGGGGCCGGGCGCCGGGCTGCCACCACAAAGGACAAGTAGCTCTCGACGGACAAAAGTTATCTGCGGAGCACTTTTTGTCCGGAAGGGATCTAGTTAGAGGCGCGGATCACTTTCGGTACGTCTTCGACGGGGACGGGTCGGCTCAAGTGGTAGCCCTGCAGGATGTTGCAACCACGGGTGATCAGCTTCTCCAGCACCTCTTCGTCCTCGATGCCTTCGGCGACGACTTCGAGCCCGAGGTTGCGACCGAGATCGACTATCGCGCCGGCGATCGCGGCATCGCCGTCATCCCTGGCGTAGTCGGTGATGAAGGAACGATCGATCTTTATCTGCTGAACGGGGAGCCGTTTCAGGTGTGTCAGTGAGGAGAACCCGGTTCCGAAGTCGTCGATGCTGAGCTTCACTCCCATGAGATTTAGGGCATCGATCACCTCTGCCCACCATTCACCCATGATCGTGCTCTCGGTGATCTCGAGCGTCAGACATTCGGTCGGGAGCTCGTGCTCCTTGAGCAGGCGCCCTATCCGGTCGGGGAGATCTGCCTCGCCGAGGTTGCGCGCAGAGAGGTTGGCTGCGACCCCAACTTCGAGCCCTTGGTCCTTCCAAGACTTGCAGCACCTGATCGCTTCCGACAACACCCACTGCGTCAGGGGCTTGATAAGCCCGCTTCTCTCGGCGAGGTGCAGGAATCGATCCGGTGCGAGGAGGCCCTCGGTCGGATGAGGCCACCGCACGAGAGCCTCAAGCTCTCTAACGGAGCGATCCTTGGCCGAGTACAGCGGCTGGAAATGGAGCATCAGGTCACCGTTCTCGATCGCGTCGCGTAGCTGTGTGGCCATCTCGAGACGGCGGGGGCTGCGTTGGTCGTGCTCGGCTTCGTAGAAGGCGAAGCCGTTGCGGTTCTGCTTCGCCCGGTGCATAGCGACGTCGACGCGCTTCAGAAGGGTGTCTGCGTCTTCGCCGTGCTCGGGAAACAGGGCGATGCCAACACTGGCGTCGACCCTCAGCTGCAGGTCTCCGACGTTGAAGGGGTCTTCAAGGGTCTCGAGGATCTTCACCGCTGCAGATTCCGCGCCCTCCCGATCCGTGCTGGTCAGGATCAGACCGAACTCATCTCCACCCCACCGGGCGACGGTGTCCGCGGCACGCAGTGTGCTGCGCAGTCGAGGATTGATCTCTTTGAGGACGAGGTCGCCTTTCTCGTGTCCGAGGGTGTCGTTGATCTCCTTGAAGTGGTCGAGGTCGATCAACATGATCGCGAACGTTTCCTTCTCCCGGCCGGCCATGGCGATCGTCTGACCGAGTCTGTCTCGCAGCAGCGTCCGGTTAGGAAGTCCCGTGAGCGAGTCGTGAAGGGCTTGGTGCTCCAGCGCTCGGGTTTGGGCGCGGCGCTCGGAGATGTCCCGGGCGATGCCCTGGACGGCGACGGCTTTCCCGTTCTCGAAGATGAGCCGGGTACTGAGCTCGAGTGGGATCACGTGGCCGTCCTTGCCCTTGATCTCGATCTCATAGGTGGTTATGCCACCCCCACCCTTGAGCTTCTGGGTGAGCATGGTCCGGGCTTTGGCCGCCGCCTCCGGAGTGAGGACGTCGATGATGTTCACCTCGCCCAGCTCGTTCCGATCGAAGCCGGTGACCTTCTCCGCCGTGCGGTTCATGGAGATGAACCTGCCGGTGAGATCGTGCACGTAGATGAGGTCGTGGGCGTTCTCGAACAAGTCGCGGTAGCGCTCTTCGCTGGCTTTGAGCGCCTCCTCCACCCGGGCCCGCTTGGTCACGTCGGTGGCCACCCCGATGACCCCGCTGACCGACCCATCGTCTTCCCGGATCGGCTCGAAGTGCGTTTCGAAGACGACGCCGGTTACCTCGCCGCGCTCGCTGAAGGACTCGCCGGCCAGCGCCCGCTGGAAGCTCCGGACCACCCAGGGGACGTCTTTGTAGAGTTCGAAGACTGAGCGACCCACGTTCTGGCCGGGTTTGAGGCCCATGGAGGCAAGGCCCATCCCCTCCGACAGGGTGATGATCCCGTCCTTGTCGGATGAGAAAAGCACGATGGGCGCGCCGGCGATCAGCGCTCGAAGGTGCTTCTCGCTCGCTTGAAGGGCTTGGAGTGCCTCGGCAAGTGGATCCTTGTCAGAGCTTGGCTTCACCCGCCCGTTGCTCCTCCCCGCGAAGGCCCTAGACAGACTTTACTTACGTCCGGCGTTAGGTCTCTTCCCGTGGTTGGCCTTGTTCTTGCGACGGCT
>JBKJYP010000136.1:0-2648 GCA_046715695.1 Actinomycetota bacterium
CCCTTCAGCACGGCTATCAGGATCGGTGGGAGTCCGTCTTCGTCGAACCAGGACTCCATCTCTAGCGCGATCTCGGTGACGCGGTCGTCGAGCTGGGACCGGGAGAAGAGGGGCTCGGCGACCCCGCTCACGAGATCCTCCCGGTGACCTGTGCGGCGAAGTGGAGCAGGCCGGCGAAGAATCCTCCTGCGCGATCCTCCGCCTCGGGGGCCGACATGGAGGCCGGCACCGTAGCAACCAGGTGTCCCGCAACGAGCACGTGGACCTGGCCGGTCCCCACCTCGTCACCTTCATCGAATAGCAGCCGCACATCCTCGGGATGACCGACCCCACGCACGGTCTCGGCGGCCTCGATAGCGACCCCGCCGGCAGGATCGAAGACAACGGCGCCTACCGGGTCACCGGCGGCCACCAGGACGGTTCGCCGCAGCTTCTCCCATCCATGGTTGAGGAGCGCCCGGGAGTCGATGAAAGAGTCCTCGGAGTGCATGACCACAGCGATCAGCCTCACGCCACGGCGCTCCGCAGCCGAAACCAGGACGTTGCCGGCATCATCCGTGAATCCTGTCTTGACGCCTATCGCCCCCCTATAAGTGTTGAGTAGGAGATTACGGTTCTCCAGCTCGAGTGGTCCTGCTTGGCTTTGGATGGTGGTCGATGCAGTACGAACGATCCGAGCCAGGAGTGGATCGGCGAGCAGAACCTGGGCGATAACGGCGAGATCAGACGCAGAGGCCTCATGGCCGGGGCGGTCGAGGCCGTGCGGGGTAACGAAGTGCGAGCTGGGGGCCCCGATCTCATCCATGTAGGAGTTCATCTCCTCGACGAATGCCGCCTCCGAGCCCGATGCGGCTTCGGCGAGTGCGACGGCAGCATCATTCGACGAGGTCAGAAGGAGCGTGTACAGGAGCTCTTCCGTTGAGAACGTGTCTCCGGGTATGAGGTCTTGACCACCCTCCCCCACCCCGGCGGCGGCCTCGGAAACCGTGATCTCTTGCTCGAGCGAGAGCTTCTCGCGCACGAGCAGCGCCGTCACCATCTTCGTGGTGCTGGCATTGGGGAGGGCTTCGTCGACCTTCCTCGAGAAGAGCACGGTCCCGTCATCTGTCAGCAACAAGCATGCCGTGCATGTGAGGTTCGGTTTCTTCGCTACGGCCGGGGCCGGCAGGAGGAGAAGAGTCGCGAGCAGGGCGCAGGCGACGAGTCGAACCTGCGTCAGCCGCAATGGTGCGAAAAGTCAGCGCAGCTCGGAGACGCTTGTGCGCAGCGCCGCGTCGCGAAGCGAGCGCGACAGGTTGACCAGCTCGCTCAGGGAGCGAGCTGCCTTCCCGTGAGACTCGGTGTCGGGACGTCGCATGTTGGGCGTCAGGATCTGCTCGAAGAAAGCGGCCTCCTGCTCGGCCATGCGCCGGTACATCTTCAGGTGCCGTGGCTCGACGCCGTAGCTGAAGAATCGTTGCGCGGCCTTCGCGACCACGAGGTCGTTCTCGTCGTAGATCCCCGTGGCTCGAGGAGGGAGGACGCCGTATTCCTCGAGGCCCGAGAGCTGCTCGTTGTTGAGCCCGACGGCCTGCATCAGCTCGTCCCGGCTCATCTGGACCGCGACGAGGTCCTCGGCAACCGTCTGCCCGTTGGTCTGTTCCATCGAGGGCGTCGAGCCGGGGACCGGAGGCGGGGCAACCGGAGGGGCATCCCCCGCGTCCGCTTCGGCGAGGCGATCCTTGATGACCTTGAGGGGCATGAAATGGTCTTTCTGCAGCGACAGGATGTGACGCAGTCGCGAGACGTCCGAGTCGAAGAACTTGCGGTAGCCGGACGGTGTGCGCTCGGGACGGATCAGGCCCTCGGCTTCGAGGAAGCGGATCTTCGAGATCGTGACGTCCGGGAAATCAAGCCGAACAGAATCCAGCACCTCGCCGATGCTCATGTAGTCACGGGTGCGCGCTAGGGGCATGTGGATCAACTCCCTACTAGAACGATCAGCTTGAGCTTGCCGATCTGGACCTCGTCGCCCGACCGGAGGTCGACCTCTTCGACCCGGTCCTTGTTCACGTAGGTGCCGTTGAGGCTCCCGACGTCGTGCAGTGAGAAGCCACCCGTGGCCCGGCGGATCTGCGCGTGCTTGCGGGAGACGGTGATGTCGTCGAGGAAGATGTCGGAGTCCGGGTGGCGACCGATCTCGGTCACGTCGGTGTCGAGGAAGAACTTGCTGCCGGCGTTCGGCCCCCTCTTCACGATCAGGACGCCCCGGCCCCCCTCCAGCTCTTCTGGAGAGATATGGATCTCTTCGTCGAGGTCCGCCTCCAGTTCGGCTGTCTGGAAGGTGATCGTGGTATCCCCGCCCCCGCCTCCGAGCGCGGCACCGCATGAGGAGCAGAAGTTAGCCCCTTCGGTGTTGTTGTGACCGCAGTTCGTGCAAAACATAAGGGCGACCCTATAGGGCAGCTTTAGGGTTGGTCAATAGGGCGCGGCCCCCGAACATCGACCGGGACCTCACGAGACACCCCACGCCGGAAGCCAAGAGCACCTTGCTTACGCCACCGCGCTTGGAACGTCTTGTCCCTGAACATCCGGCGCGAGAACACCACGGTGCAATCTTCACCCAGCGCCTTCTTGCCGCTCCTGGAGATCTCTCCCCTGATCTTCTT
>JBKJYP010000137.1:0-16807 GCA_046715695.1 Actinomycetota bacterium
ATCGAAGCTGCGCGTGCGGGCGAGGCCGGAAAGGGCTTCTCGGTGGTCGCAGGAGAGGTAAGAAACATGGCCGAGCAATCGCGTTCGGCGCCCGCTCAGGTGAAGGCCGTCCTTTCCCACATCGAGGAGGCGGTTGAGGCCGGTGTCACTTCCACCGAGCAGGCTCAGATCGGCGTCGAGCAGGGGATCAACGTCGTGGGCAAGGCCGGAGAGATCATCAATCAACTGGGTGATGCCGTCCGGCAGGCCGTGAATGCAGCGCAGCAGATCGCTGCATCGGTCGAGCAGCAAGGGATCGCTATCGACCAGATCAAGCGAGCCATGGAGGACATCAACGAGAGCACTGTTCAGTCCGTCTCAGGCGCGCAACAGACCCAGAGCGCCGCGGAGAACATCAACCATCTCGTTCGGAAGATGGAAGAGGTTGCTTCCCAGTACCACGTCAATGGGTCCGCACAAGACATACCCGGGCTCTCCAGCGAGCAGGACAGCGTCCTCGCGAACGCTTGATCTCCGTTCTATAGCCAGCCGACTTCTAGGGAGATGATGTGAAACAAGACGAACAGTTGATGAATCAACTGCTCGACGTCTTCCGTGATGAAGCGCGGGAGCATCTCCAGACCGCGGGCAAGATGCTCATCGAGCTCGAGAAGAGTGACCCGGCGGAGCCTGCGTATGAGGAGATGCTGGCAGAGACCTTCCGAGCGATGCATAGCCTCAAAGGAGCCGCTCGTGTCGTGAACCTGCCCGATATCGCGGACACGGCCCACAGGATGGAGTCCGTTCTCAACGCGTCGCGGTCGGGTGACCTGAAGCTGGCAGCAGAGCATTTCGACCTGCTGCTCGGAACATTGGACGAGCTCGAAGCGCTTCTGAACGCGGCCCTCGGCGTCGCGACCGAGGGGAGGGACTTCTCCGAGTTGCACGGTCAGCTAGAGGCGGCGCTCGAGCTCAAAGAGCTGGCCGACCAGACCATCTCTGGCGAGATCGGGACGGGCAGCGCAACTGAAGAGATGATCTTGCCCGATCTGGCCGAATCACATCCTGGCGACGAAACGATCCGTGTCGCGGCGACGAAGTTGGACGTGCTGCTCGCTCAAGCGGGCGAACTTCTCACCGCCAAGATAGGGATCGACCAGCGCGCCAAAGAGCTCAAGGCGCTCGCCGAGCTCGGCGACGACCGAGTCCGATCGTGGAAGCAGATGGTGGGCGAGCTTGAGCGGATCCTCTCGATCCCCGGCTTGGTCGAGGACATGGATGTTCGAGACCGTGTGCTTTCGAGCGTCGAGGAGTTATCCGACCTGTCCAACCGGATCGAAGAGCTCGCTAGGGATCTTGCCGGCGACCGTGGCCGGGTGGCCCTCGTCACGACTGACATGCAAGACGAGATCCGGCGCCTGCGGATGATGCCCATGTCGATGCTCTTCGACAGCATGCCGCGCATGGTCCGCGATCTTGCCCGGCGTGAGGGCAAGAAGATCGACTTCGATGTCTCCGGAGGAGAAACCGAAGTCGACAAGCGCATCATCGAGGGCATCAAGGATCCGCTGGTCCACCTGCTATCGAACGCGATCGATCACGGCCTCGAGCAGATGGAAGAGCGGATAGAGCTAGGCAAACCGGAGACCGGGCGATTGACCCTTAGCGCGCGCATGCGAGGTAACGATCTTGTCGTGAAGGTGGTCGACGACGGTGCCGGGATCGATGTCCACAAGGTTCGCGAAGCGGCCGTCAACAAGGGGCTGTTGCGCACCGAAGAGCTCAACGACGCGCCGTCCGAGGACCAGCTCAATCTGATATTCCGATCGGGCCTCTCGACAAGCGAGACCGTCACCGACATCTCCGGCCGAGGGGTCGGCTTGGATGTGGTGCGCGAGAACATCGAGCGACTTGGAGGTCGGCTCGAGGTCCGTACCCAGGTCGGGAAAGGCACGACTTTCCGGATGGTCCTTCCCCTGTCGTTGGCGACGACCGAGGGCCTGCTCGTTCGGATGGGCGGTCAGGTGTACGCCCTGCCACTCACTTCGGTGAGCCGGATCGTTCGGATAGATCGGGAGGATGTTCACTCTGTCGAAGGCAAGCCGGCCATCGTGGTCGACGATGACCCGATCGCGATCCTGAAGCTGGGCGATCTCCTCGAGCTGGAGGAGACTTCTCCAGACCTACCGGCGGTTTTCCCTGTCATCCTCCTGTCGAGCGTTACCAAGAGGGTAGGGATCATCGCCGACTCGATCGAGGGCCATCAAGAGATGGTGGTGAAGAGCCTGGGTAAGCAGCTCTCCAGGATCCGTAACGTCGTGGGCGCGACCGTCCTGGGCTCCGGGGAAGTCGTGGTCGTGCTCAACCCTCTGGACCTCTTGAAAACGGCCACCCACGAGAGACGGTCCCGTGTCGTCTCGGCCGGCTGGGCTGAGCAGGAACAGGCCTACAAGAGGAAGACGATCCTGGTCGCCGACGACTCGATCACCACAAGGAACCTAGAGCGCATGACCTTGGAATCCGCCGGCTACGTGGTCAAGACGGCAGCGGACGGACAGCAGGCCTGGCGGATGCTCCAGAGCGACACATTCGAATTGGTCGTGACCGACCTGAACATGCCACACCTGACCGGTCTCGAGCTGATCAAGCGCATGAAAGGCAATACGCGCCTCCAGGACGTCCCGGTCATACTGCTCACATCGATGGGGTCGGCTGAGGACATCGCTCGCGGGATGGAAGTTGGTGCGGATGGCTACATCGTGAAGTCTGCATTCGATAGAGACACGATCCTTCAGACTGTGGGACAACTGATATGAGTCAGAACATCTCAGATTTCAAACCGGACTTGGGCGATGCCGAATCAACGGTGCCGCCCCACGTGCTTCTCGTGGAAGACAGCCCCACCCAGGCCCTGAGGACGAAAGCGGTCCTGGTCTCGGGCGGATTCCAGGTCGAGGTCTGCGGGACCGGGATCAGCGCGGTCGACACCGCTATCAAGCTCCAGCCGGATCTCATCTTGCTTGACATGAACCTCCCAGACATCGATGGCCGTCAGGTTGCCGCGCGCTTGAAGTCCAACCCTTCGACGGCCGGGATCCCTGTGATCTTTCTGACGGGGGTCTTTCGAGAGGTGCAGGACCTCATCGAAGCCCTAGAGGAGGGTGGCGACGATTACCTCGTCAAGCCGGTCGAAGACGGGGAGCTGCTCGCTCGTGTGCGAGCCTCGGTGAGGGCGAAGAAGGTCCAGCGGGCGCTGGGCCAGTTGGTTCGGATCCTGCTATCCGTCAACCAGGTAGGTAACCAGCTCGCCGGGATCCTCGATCGGGCCACACTGCTGGATTCCCTCGTGAAGCTGGTCAAAGAGAACTTCGATTACGGCCACGTCAACATCTTCGTGGTCAAGGATGGGGATCTGGCTCTCGAAGCCGGCTCGGGGGGCAACGATGCAGATCTGGCGGGGGGGCCGGGTGCGCCGCCGGCAGGACCCATAGTGCTCGCCGCCGCCGCTTCCGGAGGCCCGGTTCGCTGGGACAGCGCGGTCGACGATGGCGAGGGCCCTACCTCGAGCGGCATGCGCTGGGCCCTCGCGGTTCCGTTCCGATCAATAGGCGAGTTGCGCGGCGTCATCGAGATAATGAACTCGGATCCTCCGGCGATCACGGAACACGATCAGCTCGCGATCCAGACACTCGCGGATCTGCTCGGCATGGCCATCCACAACGCGCAGCTCTACCGCGACATGGAAGAGCTTGCGATGTTCGACTCTCTGACCGGGCTTCCGAACCGCCGCTCGATCATGAGCCAGCTCGAGACCGAGTTCGAGCGGGCACAGCGATACCAGCGAAGCCTCACGGTCCTCAGCGTCGATGTGGATACGTTCAAGCAGATAAATGACGTGCACGGGCACCCGAGCGGTGACAAGGCGCTGGGTGCGGTCGCTCAGGCGATCAGGGACGCGACGAGACGCGTCGACATCAGCGGCCGCTTGGGAGGAGACGAGTTCATCATCGGGCTCCCCGAAACGGACCAGGAGAGGGCATTGATCGTCGCTGAGAGGCTGCGCAAGGCCTGTGCCCGCATCGAGTTCAAGGATGAGCGGGGAGCGGAGTTCCGACTCAGCATCAGTGTTGGCATCGCAAGCCTGCCGGAGACAGAAGCGGCCGATCTGGACGAGTTCTTGGCGGCTGTCGACCAGGCTCTCTACAGAGCTAAAGATGATGGCCGGAATCGGATAAGCGTGTGAGACGGAGTTGAGCATCGACGTGTCATCTTCGGCAGAGGCCACAACAGGTCAGAAGACGATCAGGGTTCTGATCGTCGAAGACTCTCTGACCGAAAGAGCCTTCCTCAAGAGCATCCTCGACTCGGACCCTGAGATAGAGGTCGTCGGTGTCGTGGGCAACGGGAAGGATGCCGTTAAGGCGGCAGCCGACCTGCTTCCTGATCTCGTCACGATGGATATCCAATTGCCCGGGATCAACGGGATCGAGGCGACGCGCCAGATCATGGAGGCCACCCCGACGAGGATCATCATCTTCTCTCGGGGGATCGACCTCGGAGGAGAGGACGGAGCCTTCCATGCACTGAACGCCGGCGCTCTCGAGGTTCTCGAGAAACCGACGGGGATGGGCATCGGTCAACTCACGAAACTGCGCGAGCACCTTCTCCACACCATCAAGCTGATGTCGGTCGTGAAGGTCGTCCGGAGGCACGCCCCGCGCGAGCGCCGCGTCGAGCCGCCGGTCCACGAGCCGTTGCAGGATGTGGGCAAGATCTCGGTCGTCGCGATCGGAGCTTCGACCGGAGGCCCGGCCGCTCTCAATACGATCCTCGGCTCGCTGCCCAAGGACTTCTCGATCCCGGTGATCGTCGTCCAGCACATATCGAGTGGCTTCACCCCGAACCTGGTCGATTGGTTGAGCAAGCAGTGCCCGCTCCCGATACACATCGCCCACGCGCACCAGCGGCTCCAACCCGGCAACGTGTACTTCGCTCCGGAAGACATCCATCTCGTCGTCACCGCCAGGGGAGTCTTGGGCTTCAGACACGGCCCCCCGGTCAGTGCCGTCCGGCCGTCGGCGACGGTCCTGTTCCGCTCGATCGCCAGGGTCTACGGAAAGGAAGCGATCGGTGTGTTGCTTACCGGCATCGGCGACGACGGTGCTGTGGGCTTGAAATCGATGGCTGAAGCAGGGGCACCGACGGTCGGTCAAGACGAAACAACCTCGGTCGTTTACGGCATGCCGAAAGCAGCCGCCGAGATGGGTGCCGTGAAACATGTCCTGCCCATCGACGAGATCACCCGCGCGATCGTCGAACTCGCGGATATCCCGACCTAGGTCTCGACGTGTCATTCCTTCCCACCCTGCTGTCGGCCATCGAGCGGGTCGCCGACGCCACCTCGTCGGAGGACCTTGTCCCTCGCTGCCGTGAAGCCGTCACCCGGCTAACCGGAACCGATCCTGCCGTTGCCATCTGGCGAGACGGTGAGCAGGTTCACAAGGACGTTCCCGAGCCCCTCGCTGTGATGTCGCTCTCGCATCTGGTCCCGATGGAACCGGGAGGTCCTGGGGCGGGGGTCAGATCCGTCATCCACGAGATCTTCAGTGATGGGGACGAGTCCGCATTGATCCAGTTCGAGTGGGATCCGCTGGCTCTGTCGTTGCTCGTGCCGGGCATGCCTTCCTGGGAAGAGGAGAAGCGCCTCGCGATGTCTGTGCTGTGCAAAGTCATCGGAGAGGCGGTGGCGCGGGTCGCGCTTGTCGAGATCGGCTTCTCACTAGCTGCCCAAGTGGCACGGCTCGAGTCGATCGCCGGTGCGGCCATCGAGATCACGAGCCTCATCGATGGAGAAGGCACGTTCTCATTCGCCAGTGCCTCGATCGCTCGCATCCTCGGCTACGAAGGTGAGGACCTCATCGATACGTCCTGCATCGACCTCACGCACCCCGACGAGCGTCCGATGCTTCAGGCGATGCTCGCGAAGGCGCACGAGCTAGAGGAGGGGATCGATTTCGAGTGCCGCTTCCTGCATCGCGATGGCCATTGGATCCAGTCCTATGCTCAGCTTCGGAACCGGCTGGAGGATCCGATCCTCGGGTCGCTCGTATTGACGATCCGAGACGTCTCGGATCGAAAGGCGCTAGAGGAAGAGCTCGCCCACGCTGCCCTCCACGATTCCTTGACCAACCTGCCTAACAGAAGTCTCTTCCGGGACCGCGTCGGTCATGCACTCGCACGCGCCGAGAGGCACGACAAGCCCGTCGGCGTTCTGCTCATCGATCTGGATAACTTCAAGCGGGTCAACGACAGCGAAGGCCACGCCATCGGTGATGGCCTCTTGAAAGCGGTGGCAGAAAGGATCCAGGAGAACCTCCGAGGGCCGGACACCGCCGCACGTCTCGGTAGCGACGAGTTCGCCCTTCTCTTGGAGGACATCCGCCACAAGGAGGACGGCACCTTGGTGGCCGAGCGCATAAGCAGCTCGATGTCGGAGCCCTTCGAGATCGCCGGTCATGAGCTGAGGGTGGCGGTCAGCATCGGTGTAGCGGTCGCTACTCCGAAGGAACAGAAGGCAGATGACCTCATCCGTGATGCGGACGTGGCGATGCACACGGCCAAGAGCAGGGGCAAGGGCCAGATCGCGATCTTCGAATCGAGCATGCATGAGTCATTGCTGGAGAGGATCGGACTAGAGAGCGATCTGCGACGCGCGATCAAGGACGAGGAGTTCCTCATCTATTACCAACCGACGGTGAACCTGCAAACAGGGAAGATCGCCGGGATGGAGGCTCTCGTTCGCTGGATGCATCCCCGCCGAGGCCTCGTACCTCCCCTTTCGTTCATCCCTCTGGCGGAGGAGACCGGGCTCATCGTCGAGATCGGCCGCATCGTCCTCGAAGTGGCCTGCAAGCAAGCTCGGGAATGGCAACTCAAGTATCCCGACAACCCGATGACGATCAGCGTCAACCTGTCGGCCCGTCAGTTGCAGAGCGAAGATCTGATCGCCGAGGTCCGTGGGGTGCTCGAGGATTCAGGCCTGGCGCCCAAGAGCCTCGTATTGGAGATCACCGAAAGCGTCCTGATGGAAGACACGCTCCATGTGGAAACGACGCTTCAAGCCCTGAAGGATCTTGGCGTTCGCTTGGCTATCGACGACTTCGGGACGGGCTACTCCTCGCTTTCGTACCTCCAGAAGCTGCCGGTCGACATCCTCAAGATCGACCGCTCGTTCGTCTCCGGGCTGCACACCGGAAGCCAAGAGCTCGCCGTGACCAAAGCCATCGTCGAGTTGGGTCAGACCCTCGAGCTACAGACGGTCGCCGAGGGCATCGAGCTTGCCGAGCAGCTGATGCACCTGAAGGCCATGCATTGCGACCTGTGTCAGGGCTACTACTTCGCCCGCCCCCTTGAGCCCACCGACATGGATCTATTGCTCGAGCGCGCCGCCAGCGGCGCCCCCTGGGCCGAAGGCCACAAAGCAGCAGCCGCTAACTAGGGCAACGACCTAGTTCACTCACCTGGGGCGAAGTTCTCATAGGCCCTCCTCATCGTTGATGTCTAGCGGCAGCATCATGGTGTCGTCATAGCGAGGGTGAATCTGGTTCAGCTTCAGCTGGAAGTCCTTCCAGTCCTTGCTGAGCTTCATGAGCGTTACCACGGACCCCAGGTGTTCACGGAGCTTGGGGTACCCGGTGTTCGAAGTCAGCCGTTGGAAGAACTTGTGTCTGCGTCGCCCCTCTTCGTCCTTGGGCGTGATCCGTTTCAGTTCTTCTAGAACGCCAGGAGCGAGTCGGCGGTAAACGATGTCGTTGGTCAGCACACCGTGGATCACGTGCAGAACTACGTCGTCGGGCGGGTCCACACCAACGGGCTAGAGAACTTCTGGAGCCTCCTGAAGAGAACACTCAAAGGGACCTACATCTACGCCGATCCCGAGCATCTAGAACGCTACGTGGATGAACAGGTCTTCCGATTCAACTACCGGGAGTACCAGGATGGCGAGCGTTTGCCAGAAGTCCTGAGCCGCGCCCCTGGACGGAGGCTCACCTACAAGGAACTGATAGCGAAGGACTAGGCGGACTCTTCGGAGTCCTTCGCCTCTTCTTCCTCAACCTCTTCTTTCGGCACCGCGGCCAGGGCCCTCAGCGTCTTCTCAAACTCGTCGAACTCGGTCGAGGTTTCTTTCTTGTCTTCACCCATCAATCAACTATAGGGGTGAGGCGGGCTATAGCCTGAGAATCGTGTCTCGTGACAGCAACGATCCCAAGACTCCCCTTTGGTTCCGGACCCTGGCTTGGGCTGGATTGATGGGACTCGTCATTTTCGACGTAGTGGACAGGGGCCATTTCGACGGTTTCTGGGCCATCGTAGGGACGGTCATCGGAGTGTCTTGGTTTGCCTACTACCTTTGGGAGAGACGTTAGGTGAGTGAAATAGGTTGTTGCCCTAACTAGAGGCCTATCGCTATCGACATCAGTTCGTCCGGCTTCAGGACATGGATGTTGTTCGGCGGCTCCATCCTGATGTACCCGCCGGTCTGAAGGTCGTTGAGGATGAACCGCACGTCGTCGCTTGTCCCTCCCGCCATCATCCCCACGTCATCGACCGAGAGGCGCAGCTGGACCGCAGGTGCTTCCGGGGTGCCGGCCGAGCGTGCCACCATGCAGAGCCGCTTGGCCACGCGTTGCCTCAGGTCGAGGAAGAGCATGTCCTCCGCGACGTCGTCGTCGTCCATCAGGTAGGGGGCCATCATCTTGGCGATCTCGATCGCGACCGCGGGCTCCGACTTGAAGGTCTCGATGAAGGCCCCCCGCTCGATGCGCCACACCTTCGTGTCTTCGATCGTCTCGGCCGATGCGGTTCGACGGTGCCCGGCGAGCACGCCCATCTCTCCGAGGATCTCGCCGGGTCCGAGCTTCCTCAGGTCCTCTCTGTTCCCATCGGGCCCGGCGGCGAAGATCTGGACCTTGCCCGATTCGATCACGTAGACCTCGGTAGGAAGTGCCTTCCGTCCGAATATCAGGGCTCCCTTGGTGAACTCGACCGGCTCCGCGGCCCCCGCCAGGCGCAACAGCGCCCTCCTGGACGCCACGCCGAGGAAGGGGCTGGCGGACAATGCGGCGATGATGCTCTCGCGCTCATCGACGTTTTCCGAGCCTTCGGGGTCGCTCGGTGGAGACGGTGGTTGTTGGCTCATCTCCCTATAATCCCTCACACGTGACGAGAGATTCAGCTTCTCCTTCGCTGCCCACCGGCACGGTCACATTCTTCTTCAGCGATATCGAAGGTTCGACCCGACTCCTTCAGGAGCTGGGAGACGGATATCCCCGTGTTCTGGAGACCCAAGCCGAGCTGATCCGCAGGGTCCTGGCTGAGACCGACGGGGTCGAGGTGGCCACCGAGGGCGACTCCTTCTTCGTCGTTTTCCCCAGCGCCCCGGCAGCGATCTCGGCTTGCGCCGAGATCCAGCGATCCCTCGCCACGCATCCTTGGCCGGAGGGGGTCACGGTGGCGGTCCGGATAGGGCTGCATACCGGGGAGGGGCTGCTCGTCGGGGACAACTACGGCGGTCTCGATGTGCACCGCGCAGCTCGGATAGGAGCCATCGCTCACGGAGGACAGACCGTGATCTCGTCTGCGACGGCCGGCCTCGTCGGATCTGCGTTGCCCGAAGGCGTAGAGCTCGTCCCTCTAGGCAAGCACCGCCTGAAGGACCTGGTCGCCGAAGAAGAGCTCTTCCAGGTGAACGTGTCGGGGCTGCGGACGGAGTTCCCTCCGATCCGCTCACTCGGTTCACGGCCGAACAATCTCCCGCTCGAGCTGACCAACTTCATCGGCAGGGAGAAGGAGATCGACTCGATCATCGATCTGCTCGGGAGCAAGCGACTCGTGACCCTCACCGGTCCCGGTGGTACCGGCAAGACCCGCTTGAGCCTGCAGGTCGCGGCCCGAAGCCTCGATGTGTTCCCGGACGGGGTCTTCGTCATCTTCCTGGCTCCCATCACGGATCCGGCCCTCGTGCCCGGCACCATCGCCGGGGCCCTGGGTATCCAAGAGGAGAAGACCAAGGGGATAGACAAGACCGTGCTCGCAGCGACGGCCGGCAAGCAGATGCTTCTCGTTCTAGACAATGTCGAGCAGATCGTCGAAGGAGCAGCTCCATTCGTCGCCGAGCTCCTCTCAAATGCTCCGGGGGTGAAGATCCTCGCCACCTCGCGGGCAGCTCTCCGTATCAGTGGTGAACACGAGTACTCGGTACCGCCGATGGTCCTCCCGGATCCGCTCGACCTACCTTCGGTTTCTCTGCTTCTCCGATACGAGACCGTTGCCCTGTTCGTCGAGCGAGCGGCAGCGGTGAAGACGGGCTTCATGTTGACGGAAGACAACGCGACCGCGGTGGTCTCGATCTGCAAGAGGCTCGACGGGCTTCCCTTGGCGATCGAGCTTGCAGCCGCGCGCGTGCGCATCCTGAGCCCGGCGGCCATCTCCGAACGCCTCGAGAGTTGCCTCGGCCTTCTCACCGGGGGTGGCCGCGATCTGCCTGAGCGTCAGCAGACCTTGCGCGGCGCGATCGATTGGTCCTACGACATACTCGAGGAGACGCTTAGGCGATTCTTCGCTCGCGTCGCGATCTTCGTGAACGGGTTCACTTTCGAGGCTGCGGAAGAGGTGTGCGATCCGGGGGGCGAGCTTGGTATCGACACGCTCGATGGCCTCACCCAACTAGTCGACAACAGTCTCATCCGGCAGTACGAGTCCGTCGACGGCGGCTCGCGATTCCGCCTGCTCCAAGTCATCCGCGAGTACGGGCTCGAGAAACTCGAGGGGGCCGATGAAACCGCGTTGCTCAGTAAACGCCACTCAGACTTCTTCGTCGCCCTGGCCGAGGGAGCCGAGCGAGAGGTCGCCTTCGGCGACTTGGAAACGATGCAGCTCGTCGAGCAGGAGCACGACAACCTCCGTGCGGTACTCGCTCGTTCGCTCGATGATGATGACGCCGAACCGGGCCTTCGAGCGGGTGCCTCCATCTGGAGGTTCTGGATGATGAGGTCCCATCTCAAGGAAGGGCGGGACTGGCTCGAAAAGCTCCTGGCTCTGCCCTCAGCCGCCACACCCGACCGGATCCGCGCTCGGGGGCTCGACGCTGCCGCCGGGATCGCCTACTGGCAGAACGACTACACGAACGTGCGGCCTTATTACGAACAGGCTCTTCAGATCTATAGGGACCTGGACGACGATGCCGGCGTCGCGGCTCAGACCTACAACCTCGGCTTCACGCTCGCTATCGAATATGAGGACGACAAGGCCCTCGCCTACCTGGAGGAAGCCCGGGAGATATTCAAGAGGATCGGAGATTTGGATCGCGAGAGCGATGCGATCTGGGCGTGGAGCTGGATCAGCGTCATCTCGGGGAGGTACGAGCAAGCCCGCCCCCTGGCCGAAGAGGTGCTCGAGCGCTACTTGAAGGCGAACAACTCTTTCGGTATCGGGAGCGCCTATCTGACCCTGTGCAGGATCGACCTCGATGCCGGCCGGATGGAGCAGGGTTGGGACCGTCTCCGAGCAGGCCTGGATAGCTTCAGGGACACCCGTGATCTCGGAGACATCGCCTCCATCCTCAAGATCTCGAGCGAATTCGATCTCGTGGAGGGCCGATACGAACGTTCGGCGATCCTCTGGGGGGCCGGAGACGCCTGCGAAGTGGCCTATGGGGGCGGGGCGCCCGAGGCGATCGTCCGTTACAAGGACCCCCGGCCCGAGCTCATCGAGGTCCTGGGGGCCGAGCGGGTTGAGGAACTCCTTGCCGAGGGGGCAGCACTGTCGGTTGCCGAGGCCATCGCTGTTGCCAAGAAGGAAGAGGGCTAGATCTCCCCAGATCTCCATCAAGGAGCGGCCCCCAGACGCCGAAGCACCAGATAGAGGCTAGAGGCGGGATCGCATGGGCCGGAGGCGGGTAGATGATGAAGGTTGATACCAGGGGAGGGGCTGTCGTTTGAAAGTGGCTCGACGTATCGGTCTGGTAGCTCTGGCGGCCCTATGTGTGTTTGTCGTGGACAGGACCGGCTGGCCGATCTACACCCTGGTGGCCGTCTGGGTCGTGCTGCTCATCCTGGGGGCCCTGGTCGCCGAGGAGCGTGGTCACCCCAAGCCACTGCTCGATCTCACCATCTTTTGCCTGCTGGCCGCCACGGCCACGGGGCTGGCGCTTCAGATGGCGACATTCATCCTGGCAGCGGAGTTCGGCGGAGCCGCAGTCTTCGCGGTCTTCATCTTGATCCTGGTCAAGGCCACCATTGATTTCCTGGAGCGGGAATTGCCCGGAGAGAAGAAGACCTCGGTGGTCCTGACGACTACGGGTAGACCCCTTTCGGAGCCCCGGCACGAGATCATCTAGAGCAGGCGACCGGTCTCGTTGTCGATAGGCTCCGACGATCGACCCAGGCCGGATATCGATTGGTTGCCGGACCTAGAACAGGCTCCCGATCCGCCCGGCCCCCGGTCGGTCGAACGCACGATCGTCGTCGTGCCGTCTCTCACCTTCCCCGAGGACGAGATCCGCAAGATCGTCGGTAATCAGTTCTACGAAGAGAGGATGCTGTTCATCCTCCTGTCCCTGGCCGATCCGGGAACGCGGATCGTCTACGTGACTTCGGTGCGTGTCGAGGAGCCCATCGTCGACTACTACCTGAGGTTCGTCCCCGACACACGCGATGCCCAAGAGCGTCTCTACATGATCTCCTTGTGGGACGCTCGTCCGAAAGCTCTCACGGTGAAGGTCGTGGAACGTGACGATGTGCTGGAACGGATCCGCGCTCTCGCCGAAGGTGACCCTCTGTTGGTGACATTCACATGCACCGGCTTGGAGTCGTGGCTCGCCGAAGCAACGGGGCTCCCTCTCTACGGCCCGCACCCAAGGTTCCGGGACGAGGGTTCTAAGTCTGGTGCCCGTCGGATCGCCGCGGAGGCAGGTGTCGCCACGCCCCCGGGGGCCGGGGATCTCTGGTCCGAAGAGGAGGTCCTTGAAGCCTGCCGGGCTCTTCGCGATGGCGGCGCGGACGCTGCAGTGATCAAGCTCAACTACGGCTTCTCCGGTCAGGGCAATGCGATCCTCGACCTGCGGGAGCTTGCGGAGACCCTGGAAAAAACGCCCACGGTGTTCTGCGCGAGCGACGAATCATGGGAGAGCTATGGGCCCAAGATCTCACGCGATGGTGTCGTGGTCGAACAGCTGCTGCGTGAGCCCGGGATCGTGTCGCCGAGCGTCCAGATGCGGATCTCCGGGGAAGGATGGGTCGAGGTCTTGTCGACCCACGATCAGATCTTGGGTGGTCCTGACAACCAGGTGTATCTGGGTTGCCGTTTCCCGGCAGACGCGACCTACAGGGATGCGATCACGGCCCCGGCACTGGCGATAGGGGGACTGATGGCTAGGCGGGGCGTGACAGGGATGTTCGGGCTCGACCTGATAGTTCGAACCGGCGACGAACCAGAGATCTTCTTGTCTGAGATCAACCTGCGGCTGGGAGGAACGACCCACCCCTTCCTCATGGCGCGGGCGGTCACCGAGGGCCGCTATGACGAGGCTTCAGGAGAACTCCTATGCCCGGACGGACCGAGGTGCTACGTCGCGACGGACAACTTCAAATGGGACGAGCTGATCGGTCTCGAGCCGCAGGTTCTGATCAGGGCCCTGGATGACGAGGGGCTTGCTTTCGATAAAACGTCGAGAACCGGCGTGCTGTTGCATCTCTTGGGATCCCTCAAGAAGCACGGCAAGGTCGGCGCGACCTGCGTCGCGACTTCTCATATCGACGCCGCGGAGATGTACTCGATGCTCGAGTCGCTGCTGGTTCGCTTAGGGAGGGGCCTGAAGGAAGGGACAGACCTTCTCTAGCTGAGAGCGCACGGGATAGTTCGAGTCGTCCCCCGGGAGTGGGGTCTCACCTTCGATGTAGTAGCCGCCCTTCCACGATCCCCACAGGTGCTGGCGGCAGAAAGAGTCGACGATCATCCACTCTTCTTCGCCGTCGGGACGCTCGAGCGGCCGCCTGTCGCCGAAGATCGTATCGACGATCGAACGTACCTCTTGGAGCCAGACCGACGGGTTCTCGGGCCCCGCCTCGCGTCCGAGATACGAACCGTGCCCTTCGTTCATGAACTCGTCCTCGCCTAGGGGCGGGAGCTCGCCGGTACCGGCGGCCGTCATCCCGGCGGCGGTGTGCTGCGCTCCCAACAGGAGTCGAGTTCGCAACTCGTCTGCGGTTAGCGTGCCGTCACCGATCTCGCATCCGGGCCTGTTTTTGCCACAGCCGGCCTGACCGGTTGCGATCACGTTGTTCTTCTGGATCCTGCTCGGCCCGGCCAGGGCCTGGCGGACCAGGTAGAGCGACCGCGCATAGATGCCGGCCACCGTCGGGGTCGCGTTCGAGGTCCCGCCGAAACCGCTCGCGCCCGTCCCCGAGATGCTGTCCGAGGTGTACGCCGAAGGATAGGCATCGCCGATGCTTGCAACGTCTGCGGGTTTTCCGTGTCCAGAATAGGAAGCGTGTTGCGAGGTCGAGGTCGTCGGCTCCGGTCCGTAGTAGTTGCCGTCCCCGGGGCTCACGGCACCGACGGTGATGATCCAGTCGGGTCCTTCCTGAGATGAGAAGTAGGTCGTGTTGGGGATCACGAAGGCCCCGTCCTGCCCGTTGCCGGCCGAGAAGAAGATGCTCTGACCTCGTATCGACGCACGGCGCTGGGCGGCCACATCCGAGTCGCTGTAGATGCGGTCGCGCGCGGCGAGGCTGAAGCCGTAGGAGTTCGTTATGACATCGATCCAGGGCTGATCCATCGCCCACTCGATCGCGGCTTCACCCTCGGCCCGCCCTCCTAGGGAGATGAAGACGAGCAGGCACTCTGGACAGGTTCCGTGGATGTTCCCGACGGACACGCTGGTCGTGCCCAACCCGTGCGAGCCGGCGGAGCCTCGAAGGCGGTCGCCGCCGAAGTCGACCGCACCGATCACCTTGGTCCCCGGGACCCAGTAGTAATTGACCTTCTTCTTCGTGCTGGGCTTGATGGCCTCCCAGGGTTGGAGGTCCTCGGCCAGCGCGGCGGCGAGTGGTTTGGTCTCGTCCTTGTCCTCGAGTTTCAGATCGAGCGGTCGGTAGCCCTCGAAGCTGCCCGGTGAGGGAAACCCATCGAGCCACTGGTCCGGTGAGGTGGCTAGAGGCAGGTCGTCGGAAGGGTTGGAGTTGAGGGCCTGGGGCATCTTGGATGCGAGGAAGTCCCAGTGGTAGGGGACCAGGCCCGAGTCGATGACTGCGACGACCACGGCGTCCTTGCCCCCGGGGGGTTCTGGTTCGCGGACCCGAGAGGCGGTGGCAGATGTCGCGGACAGGGTTGCCATAATCATCACTGCGGCGATCCACAGCCGAGCCAGCTTCACGATCCCTCCCCAGACGATTGCCCGAGCGGATCCCGGCCTGACCGGCCCCGCACTCCCAAGATTCACCGCCGGGACCAGGGTTCCCTCCCGGCAGGGCCAAGGCAGCTGACGTCGA
Source organism: Actinomycetota bacterium (assembly GCA_046715695.1). GTDB lineage: Bacteria > Actinomycetota > CADDZG01 > CADDZG01 > WHSQ01 > DATLNM01. The sequence goes on from JBKJYP010000137.1 coordinate 15,528, forward strand.
AGATGGACGTCCGGGCCTAGCTGGGCCCCCGAGAGGCCTACAGGGTGCTGTCTACCTCGGAAACGGTCTTTTTTAAGGAGAGTGAGAGTGAAGCTTCGTCTCGGGGCGGTTGTCCTCTGTCTGGCCACTACCGGCCTCTCGTCCGCAGGCATCGCGGCTCCCGCCGCTCCCGCGGACGCGGACGCGGTTCAGAAGTCCAGCAATGTGAAGCTGGTCAAGAACTTTCCTTTCGACTATGGCGGCGAGCTGGCAGCGATCGGGGACTTCGTTTATGCGGGCGAGTCCGATGGCAGAGGTTCGTCCCCCGGTGAGGGCGGGATCCACATCATCGATGTCGCCGGCGACGAGCCGAAAGAGGTCGGGTTCCTCAACTGCCCCGGAAGTGACAACGATGTGGAGGTCATCCGCAAGAACATCGTTGCGCTCGGTTTCGCCTCGAACCAGTGCGCGCCGGGAGCCGGGAACGGATTCATCATCGTCAACGTGAAGGACCCGAAGCGGCCCCGCATCCTGAGCGAGATCCAGACCGCCAAGAACCACACCTTCAAGCCGTTCCCTGGTGGGAAATACATCTACACCGCGGGAGGGGGCCTCTCCGGTGGACCCGCTGCCGGTCCGGCCATCGTCGACGTACGCGACCCTCGCAAGCCTGAGGTCGTGGCCCGGCCAAAGACGATCACGATGGACTGTCACGACATATCTTTCTCGATCGTCGGTGAGGCGAAGCTCGGCTTCTGTGCCGGGGCGATCGGCACCGGCGAGGTTCAGATCTGGGATGTGTCGGATCCGGTGGCTCCTGTAACGATCGGTCGTATCGTCAACCCGATCATCCAGTACTCGCACTACGCGGTCGCCAGCCCCGACGGCAAGCTCCTCGCGATCGACGATGAGGCCTTCGCCGCTCACGATTGCAACACGCACCAGTCGCCCACGGGCCGGGTATGGGTCTATGACATCTCGACCCCCGAGGCACCGCTTCCGCAGGGGAGCTTCGCTGCGCCGCGTGGCGGAGACGGGACCGCCAACATCGGCACCGTTGTGGGCTGGGTCCCATCATGGTGTCTCTCGCATGGGCTCGACTGGCAGCCCGACAGCCGGAACCTGGCCGTGACCTGGTTCACTGGTGGCGTCAGCGTGCTGAACTGGAGCACCCCAACCATTCCGACCGAGGTTGCCTACTTCCAGGCCGACAACTCCGAGACCTATTCCGCGCTCTGGCACAACGGCTACCTCTTCACCAACGATTACCTGCGTGGCGTCGACATGCTCAAGATAAAAGG
>JBKJYP010000138.1:0-7315 GCA_046715695.1 Actinomycetota bacterium
GGCTTGGCCGAGAGCCTCGAGCACATGCTCGTCGGGTACCGAGACGAGGATGCAACAGGTCGTGTGGGGTGAGTAGACGAGGACCGTGCCGGAGAAGACACCTGCCCCCTTGACCGAACCGCGCACGTCCTCGGTGATATCCCTTGCATCGAGGCGGCCCCCGGTGGAAACTTCGAACTCTTCGAATGTGATCACGAGCTAATCCTGCCGCAATGGACGAACTAAGGCATTGGACGAGCGTTGAAGCCTTCTGAACGAGCGTTCAAGGGCCTTGGAGACAGGGCCGGACAAGGCAAGGGACCACTGTCCGCAGCGAGACAATCACGGAGGAGTTTCAGGGTTAACCTCAGGGGGCAACCTGACATATAGCAGGTGCGTTGAACTCATATGGTGGGAAAAATTATGGCGGGTAGGAACCAGGAAGATAAGGGCGAAACCCTAGCTATGACTGGAATGGGGAATACAAGCGCGCCTATATCGGCGCCTCTATCGGATCGAGAGCTCGTGCTTGCCTTCCAGAACGGCGACGCCGCTGCATACGACGATGTCTACCGCCGCTACGTCGGCCGGGTCCGGCGCATCTGCTCCCGGATCCTCCAGAACCCACAGGATGTCGACGAGGCTACCCAGGAGACCTTCCTCAAGGCTTACCAGGCCCTTGGCCGCTTCAACGGCCAGTACCAGCTGGGGGCGTGGCTCGCTCGCATCGCCTCCAACATCTGCGTCGATCACGTGCGTCTCAAGGTCCGTTCCGCGAGCCTCGTAGCCCTCACGCCCGACCACGAGTCACTCGGCATCGAGGGTGGCCCTGAGGACTCTGTGATCGGCCAGTTCCCCCGCTTGGATGCCGCTATCACCGAGATCCAGCCCCTCCACGCCCAAGCGCTCAAGTTGCGGGCTCTGGGCGGCTACTCCCACGAGGAGATGGCCGGTCAGCTCTCGATGACCTCCAGCCAGGTCAAGGCACTGCTGCACCGGGCCCGGACCTCTTTCAAGAGGGCCTGGGACAAGGCTGAGGGCTGGGCCCTGGCCCCGCTCGCCGGCCTACGGGCGTGGACCGATAACCGCTCCGCCCCGGGAGCCGATACCGGCAGCCTGGTGGGGGCCAGCCCCGCATTCGGCCCCATGCTGTTCGAAAGGGTCGCTACCTCCGCTGTGATCGTCGTGGTGGCGCTCACGAGTGTCCCTGCCGCCCCGCTCAGCCCGTCGAGGCCCGCTGTCCAAGACGCCACCCCGGCATTTTCCGACCTATCCCCTGTGCGCCCCGCCGAGACGGTCAAGCTCACCGGCCGTGCCCGTGGCCGGCTCGCCCCTTCGGCATCTGCAGCGGCTCCGAAAGCTCGCCGGGGCCTCATCGCCCTGCCCATCTCGATCCTCGGCGGTGGCAGCGGGACGTTGCGGCCCAGCCAGGGCGAGAACCCTCACAAGAAGGGGTCCAATAACCAGGGCGGGATCGGTGCAGCCGAGACCGCGGAGGCCGTCGGCCTCGTGCGTGACGTCGCCGAGACGGTCCGCAAGCAGCTCCCCCGCACCAAGCTCTAGCTCCTAGCCCCTGCGCCTCCGGCGCATCCCTGATAATCACTCGATGACTATCCGTCGAGCCGATGTGCCCTCGCCGCCCGAGGCCCCCATGTCTTTCCTCGACCACGATGACTTCTCGATCCTGTGTGAGATCGAGCCCCCTCGCCGGCCGGACATCCAGGGGGTCCGGAAGCAGATCGAGGCCCTCAATCCTGTCGTCGATGCCTTCCTCATCCCCGACAACCATCTGGGCCGAGCCACCGTTTCGAGCGTGGCCGTCGCCCACGAGGTCGCCTACATGGGCGGCCGCTCGATCGCGTGCGTCAACGCGAGAGACCGCAACCTCTTGGGGTTCCGGCGCGACCTCCTGACCGCGGCCGCCTACGGAGTCGATCATTTCCTGTTCGTATACGGGGACAAACCCGTCGAGGGCCGCCGCACCGAGGACCTGACCGTGCGAGGGATGATCGACGAGGTCCGCACCTTCGGCTCGGGGGAGCTGTTCTACGGGTTCCCGAACTTCCGGATCGGCACCGTGACCAAACCGGGCCGAGCACTGGCCTGGCGCACCCGCGCGGATTTCGTCTTCGTCCAGATCAGCTTCGGGCTGCAGAGGGTTCTCCAGTGGCGGGAGTCGCTGACCTACTCCGGCAAGATGTACGCGGGTGTCCTGGTGCTCGCGAGCTCTCGCATGGCCCGCCGGGTCAACGCCTCGATCCCCGACATCCAGATCCCTGAGCAGATCATCGACAAGCTCGACGCCGACCCGCTCATCGGCGTCGAGATCGCACTCGAGCAGATCGAAGCGATCAAGGCCTCGGGGGGCTTCGACGGGGTCCACCTCGTCCCCATCGGCCGCTACCCCCAGATAGCCGAAAGGTTAGGGGCCCTCAAGGGCGAAAAGTAGCCGGCAAGCGATCGTCTCGACGATCGCGTGCAGTGCCGGCGGATCAGGCGAAGCCTGGTCCGAGGAGCGGAGGTCTCCGAAGGAGACCGGAGTGGAGAGGCAACATTCATGAGAAAACCTGCTGCGGTTCTGTGTGCTGTGCTCGCTCTTGCCTCGCCGGTCCACGGGCGGGAAGCGGCCGACGATGCGGTCGACAAGACCGACAACGTGAAGCTGGTGAAGTCGTTCCCATATGAGGGCGGGACCGACATCACGTTCGAGGGCGATTTCGCCTACTTCGGGTCGGAGGGCGACAAGGGCGGGATCACGGTCCTCGATGTGTCGGGGGCCAAGCCTGAAGAGATCGCTTTCATCCCCTGCCCCGGAAGCCAGAACGACGTCGAGATCGTCAAGCCCGGGCTCCTGGCGCTTGGCTACCACGGTGGCAGCTGTGGAACGGAGATACCGGGTTCGGGCGTTCGCTTGATCGATGTTCGCGACCCCAACCAGCCCAAGTACCTCGGCTCTATCGAGCTACCCGGCGGCACTCACACTCTCACGAGATACCCATGGGGCAAGAAAGACATCATCTTCGCCTCGCCGGGCGGCCTCGCCAACGGAGGCGGGGAAGAGCAGATCCTCGATGTCTCGAACCCCAACAAGATCAAGGTGATCAAGGCCTTCGAACCCAACCCGATCGGTTGTCACGACATCACTTTCGCACCGGCTGCCGACGGGGACCGCAAACTTGGGTTCTGCCCGGGGGGCGGCGAGGTATCTATCTGGGACGTTACGAACCCGGCTAACCCGTCGGTGATAGCCCACGGGTTCACACCGTCGTTCTTCCCGCATGCGGCCGTCCCGACCCCCGACGGCCAGTACCTGGTCATGACGGACGAGGCATTCGTGGTTCACGACTGCGTCGGAGGTCCCACAGGCTCGATGTGGGTGTTCGACATCTCGATCCCAGAAGCTCCCATCCTGACGGGACACTGGGGGCCACAGCGCGGGGCCGCTCCCGTCGGGACGATCGCGACAGACTGGTGCACGGCCCACAACCTGAACTTCGTCGGCAAGACACGCCAAGCCGTGGTGTCCTGGTACACGGGTGGCACCAGCGTCGTGGACTTCACGAACCCTCTTCTGCCGGTCGAGGTCGCCTACTTCCGCGCCGACGGTACGAACTCGTGGTCGTCGTACTTCTTCGACGGGTTGATCTTCGTGAACGATCTGGGACGGGGCATCGACGTTCTGAAGGTCAAGGGCCTCAAGGCCAAGTAAAGCTGAGAGCTCTAAGAGGCCTTGATCGCCAGTGACTTGGTCTTGTTGGGCTGGTGGTCTTGGTCCTGCTTCTGGAACTTCGCTCGGAAGTTCCTGACGCCCTGCCAGTTGACCGGGACAGATGCGCGATAACCGCTCCTCTTGTTCAGTTTAGAGAGGCCTACGCGCACCCACCTCTTGCCCTTCTGATACTGGATCAGGACGGCGCCTGAATGCTTCGGCGTGACCTTGCCCGTCAACACGAGGGTGCCACCTTGCCTAAGGGTCGGGTCCGCAGCTCTGATCGAGATCCTCACCTTGACGAGAACCGTCACCGAGGCCGACGCGGCCTCAGCGCAGACGTCGTGCGAAGGCGCGACCGCAACATAGTCGGCACTGGACTCGAGCTTAGTCGTGAACTGGAAGTTGCCCTGGGAGTCGGTCTGCTGGGTGGTTATGTCCTTGAATTCGTTCGCGCCGTGGATACGGCTGCGGATCCTGACGCTCTCTCCCTGGTCGTCACAGGAAGAGTTGCTCGAGAAGATCCTTCCAGAGAACGTGACCGTCCCCTGATAGCCGACCTTGGGCTTCGACGCGAACAGCGTGACGGTTCGCGCGAGGCCCACACCCGTAGGAGACGGCGAAGGTGACTTGCTCGGACTGGCGCTACCGCTGGGCCGCGGGGTCGTCGCCGAAACCGACGGCGACGGTGATGCCGAACTAGTTGGTGCGGTTGTGCTCGTGGGGCTCGCCGAAGTCGAGGTGCTCGGAGAGGCGCTGGAGGACGGTGATGTCGTCGCCCCGACGATCCATGTGATGACGATGTCATCTTCGCCATCGGCTTGGCCGGGGCAGGGAGGGAAGAGCAGGCACGATGCCTCGGCGGTCGGAGTCGTGGGTTTCTCGTTCACGTTCACTCCCGGAAGCCGGCCGGTGATGCGGTTATCTCCTGCTCCCGAGGCGACCTTTCTCACGAAGACGTACGTCTTACCGGCATTGGTCCCGGAGTCGGTGATCGACGAAATGGCGTTCGGCTGGCCGCTGGTCACGAAGACTTCGTTCTTGGAGAAATAGACGTCGGGAGTGTCGTCTTCGACCTCCCATACGACCTCGGTGTTGGGCACCGGGTTCCCGCTGCACGAGTCGACGCCCGCGGCGGTTCGGTTCGTGGCGGTCCCATCCGTGACCAGCGCGTCGAGCCGCTGCTCGTCACCTTCCGGGGTGCTTACAGTTTCCGGATCGACGTCGACGCAGGTCGGTGGGGCGACCGTCTGAGCCGCGGTGACCTGACGGGGGCTCAGGGGATTCGTGCAGTCGATGCCCCAATCCCATAGGCGCTCGAGGGGCAGCCCACCCGTGAGCGAATCACCGGCAGCGGTGACCACGTCGTCCCTAGTGGCTCCTCTGCACATGGAAGGAGCCACTGCGGTATCCGAGAGGCGCAGTGAACGATTGGAGTGTGACGAGACGATGCTGTCACCAGCGATGACCTTGGCACTGCTGTTGATCGCATGAGAACCACGCCCCGGCGCGAGACGAAGGAGGATCGGGATCGATCGGACCTCCTCGGGAGCCAGAGCACCGATATCCCAGATGCACTCGGTTCCGGGGCCTGCGGTGTCCCGACAGCCTGTCCCAGGAGCCTGTGCGCCGCGTAGAGCCACGAACGTCGCGCGTCTCGGGATCAGATAGGAGAGCTGGGCATCCTCGGAGGGACCGGCTCCCCGGTTGGTCACGACGAGCTCGTAAGTCGCCGAGTCGATCTTGGCCGAGAGGAGCTTGACCCCCACGGTCATGGACGGCTCAGCGGTCACGGTCGAGGCGCGCCACACGGTAAACGTCGCGACCACCATGGCGATGGTGAGAAGGACAGAAAGCTTTGCCAATGGCTTCTGACCCATGAAACGACCTCCTAAAGGCGGCGGAAAGCCCGATAGCGATAAGGGGAACTCGTTGAAACTAACGCTTTTGGAGGCGCTTTGGTCGCGTTGGGGAAGCGCTGGAACGAACTAGGAGGCGCGACGAGCTCTTGCGCGACGGCGCTTGAGGGAGGCACGCTCCTTGTCGGTGAGGCCACCCCAGATCCCGTACTTCTGATTCGTCTCCATAGCGAACTCGAGGCACGGCTCCATAACTGGACATTGCCGGCATACCGCCTTAGCGCGGTGCTCCCGGCCCTGCCGCTCCAGTTCCGATTCCCCCTCTTCGCCGAAGAAGGTGACATTCGGATAGGGGCTACAAGCCGCTTCTTCCTGCCATTCGAGCTCTTCGACGACGTCTGCGACCGCCATCCCATCTCCTCCGATACGTCTCTAGTTAAGCGTCTGGGTCATGTGCGAACGTGAAACCTGGCAAGGCAACCAACACCTCGTTTATTGCCAGAGGATCACTTCCATAAACGACCGGTCGTTTCCCAGTATTCCTAGGCTCGTTTCCGGCCTTGCCTCTACGGGTATCGACGTTGAAAGCACCTAAAAAGTTGCGCCTAGCCAGAAGGAGGTTCCAGATGCCCGATCGGAGCGAGCAGTTCGAAGGCAAAGTGAAAGAGGTCACCGGGAAGGTGACGGGCAATGAAGAGCTGGAGTCCGAAGGCCGCACGCAGAAGGCCACCGAGGACTTCAAAGAGAAGATCGAAGAAACCGGCGACAACATCAAGGGCGCCGGTCGCGCGATCAAGGACAAGATCACCGACTAGCCAGTTCGTAGGGGCGGGCGCGGCCCGCCCCTACGTAGTCTCAGCGACTTACTTCAGGAGTCGGAACCGATACCGAACCCTGACGTATGAGAACACTGGTATGAGAACACTTGCGAGTTTCGTAGCGATCCTGTCGTTCTGCGCCCTTTGGGCGATGCCGGCCCAGGCCGACGAGACCCATCGCTCACTGCCCCTCTCTCAGAACCCCCTCTCTCAGGACTTGCACCTCTCCCAGCCGTACACGCGGGGATTCACTCGTCCCGGTGGGATCGTGTCTGGCACCATGTTCGTCCCCGTCATCCTCGTGCAGTTCTCCGATGAACGGCCCAGCTCGAACCACCGTCCCGCGGCGTACCGCAAGATGCTCTTCCAAACGGACTACCCGATCGGCCCAGGATCGCTGCGCGACTACTACCGGGATCAGTCGGGGGGCCTGCTCGACGTCAACGGCAGCGTCACCTCCTCGTGGCTCGAGATGCCCCGCCCCCTCACCTACTACGCCGGGAGCAAGCACGGTAACCAGTCGAGCGAGCCCAACGACTACACGCTCGTCAAAGACGCGGTCAAGGCCGCCGACGCGACGACGGATTTCTGCAAGGGCGACACGGATGCCGACGGATACGTCGACACGCTCTTCGTGGTTCATGCGGGTGCGGGGGCCGAAGAAACCGATAGCGGTCTCTGGTCGATCAAGTGGAGCCTGGCCTCGCCCTACGTCACAGACGATGTCTGCAACGGCCGGGCGGTCAAGGTCTCCGATTTCACCTTGGAGCCCGAGGAGTACCAGGAGGACCGCCTCACACACCCGGACGCCCCGGCCAACATGATCTCGATCGGCGTCTTCGTGCACGAGTTCGGTCACGTCCTCGGCCTCCCCGATCTGTACGACACCGACTTCTCGAGCGCGGGGGGCGTTGGGCCCTGGGACGTGATGGCGAACGGGACCTACGGTT
>JBKJYP010000139.1:0-6677 GCA_046715695.1 Actinomycetota bacterium
CCTCTTCCAAGCCGACGGCGGGATCATCGCTGCCGACGCCGCGGTTGCCGCTTTCGTGGACGGGGCGGTTGCACACGGAACCGAGCTGCTGCAAGACACCAAGGTCACTGCACTAGAGCCGAGCCCCGATGGGATGACGGTTGTCATGGAAGGTGGGGAGGCGTCGGCATCAGCCGTCGTCGTGACCGCCGGAGCGTGGGCTAAGCCGCTGCTCGCCGGCGTGGGCATCGAGCTCGATGTCACGACTTCGCGTGAGACGGTCGCCTACTTCGACTTCGTCGAGCCGACGCCGACAATCGTCGATTGGGGAGACCCATCCGTCTACTCGCTGCAAAGTCCAGGCCAGGGCATCAAGGTCGGTGAGCACATCGCCGGCCCGGACGCGGATCCCGATACCGAAGGCCTGCCGGATCAGGCCGCGATCGACAGGCTCTCAGCCTGGGTGGCCGAGGTATTCCCATCCGCCGATACGAAACCGACCTTCGCGGAGACGTGTTTCTACACGAACACCCCCGAGGAGGACTTCGTGCTCGAGCGCCACGGAGACATCGTGGTGGGCTCGGCGTGCAGCGGGCACGGTTTCAAATTCGCCCCCTTGATCGGGCAGCGACTCGCGAAGTTGGCGATCGGGTGAACCCGGTGACCCAGATGCACATCTCTGCGGTCGACTACCACACTGGCGGAGAACCCTTCCGCATCGTCGATGGGGGAGCAGGTCCGCTACTCGGTCAGACGATCCTAGAGAAGCGTCGCTACGCGAGAGAGAACCTCGATCACGTGCGCCAACTCTTGATCAACGAGCCCCGCGGCCATGCAGACATGTACGGCTGTTTCATCACGGAACCCGAAGATGAGGGCGCAGATCTAGGTGTCGTCTTCTTTCACAACGACGGCTACAGCACGGCATGTGGGCACGGGACGATCGCGCTCGTGACGTGGGCGCTGGAGAGCGGCCGGTTGCCGATCTCGGGAGCCGAGACGAAAGTCGTGGTCGATGTGCCCTCGGGCCGCTTGCAGACGGTGGCCAAGGTCAAGGACGGACGCGTGCTCTCCGTGAGGTTCCGCAACGTGCCGTCGTTCGTGGTCGAGCTGGGTGTCGCTGTCGAGACGAGTTTCGGCACCATCTCGTGCGATATCGCTTTCGGTGGAGCCTTCTACGCCTCGGTCGATGTAGAGACCCTCAGTGCAAAGGTTGATGCCGACCACCTGTCGCGCCTCATCGACCTAGGACGCGAGATAAAGGCCGCTATCGAGTCGTCTCGCCGGATCGTCCACCCGCGTGAGCCCGAGCTGAGGGATGTCTACGGAGTGATCTTCTTCGAGCGTGTCGATGGTTCCAAGATCCACCAGCGCAACGTGACGATCTTCGCGGATGGAGAGGTAGATCGCTCCCCCTGCGGAAGCGGCACTTCGGCGCGGCTCGCCATCTTGCACGCCTCAGGAGAGATCCGCAGGGACGATGTGCTCGTTCACGAGAGCATCGTCAAATCCTTGTTCTACGGTTCGGTGGTCGGCGAAACGGAGACGGCGGGCATCCCAGCCGTGATCACGGAGGTCGAAGGCAGAGCCAGTCTGAGCGGCTATCACCACTTCGTCCTGCAAGAGGACGACAGTCTAGGGACCGGTTTCCTGCTGAGATGAACATCGAGGTCATCGGGGCCGACGAAGTTCGGGCGCGTCTATCGATGCTGGAAGCTATCGATGCGCTCAACGACTTCTTCGCCGATCCCGGCTCGATGCAGGCTGCGGAGAGAGCGCAGCTGGTTCCGCGATTGGGCACCGATCTGTTGATCATGCCCGCATGGGACAGGCGGTCGGCCGGCGTCAAGTTGCTCACCATCAACCCGGATAACGAACCGCGCGTCAACGGTCTCTACTGCCTCTTCGACGAGGACCTCATCCCCACCGCGGTGATCGAGGCGGCATCTCTGACGGCGCTACGGACAGCAGCGGTTTCCGGATTGGCGACGCGGCTGATGTCCCGGGACGTCCCCAGCAAGCTGGTGGTGTTCGGGGCCGGCGTTCAGGCCCGGGCCCATATCGAAGCGATGTCTGCGGTTCGGCCTATCGAAGAGGTGATCGTGATCGCCCCCGGGGGAGCAGAGGACCTTGCTGGGTCGGTAGGGGGCCGCGCTGGGTCCCCAGAAGATGTCGCTTCTGCGGACATCGTTTGCACCTGCACCACGAGTCCGGTGCCGGTCTTGGACGGAAGCCTGCTCCGCGCCGGCGTCCACATCAACGCCATCGGCGCTCATAAGCCCGACGAGAGAGAGTTGGATGACGCGACGATCGCTCGGGCCAGGATCGTGGTCGAGGACCTTCCTTTCGCCAAGAACGCGGGCGACCTACGGCTGTCCAAGGTCGCACCTCAGATAGTCGCCGATCTCTTCGAGGCCGCGAAGGGGGCCGAGGTGCGATCGGGTCCAGACGACATCACCATTTTCAAATCGGTCGGGATCGCCTACGAGGATCTCGTCATAGCTCGCGCTATCGCCGGGGCGTCCTAAGGATCGGGTACCACCAGGGCTCGCCGGGCCCCCAGCTGCAGTGACACCACGGCAGCGATGGCTAGTGATCCGCCTATAAGTTGCATCAGCGACAGTTGCTGGCCGAGCCACACCCAGGCCACGACGGCGGCCAGCACAGGTTCGAGCGTTGCGGTGACCGCGGCCCTCTCGGCTTCGACCTTGGTGACGCCCCAGAGGAACAGCAGGAAAGGGAGGAGGGTGCCGGCGATCCCGACGAAGATGACCCCGGGGAGATGCCCGGCTTCGAAGAGCGAATGGGGGATCCCACGGGGGAGCTGGAAGATCACCCACCCGATCGACGCGACGGTGAACGCCCGCACCAGCGCACCCAGCGACCCATAGGCGTTGCCCGCCTTCTCGCTCAAAAGGGTGTAGGTGGCGAAGAGCACGGCCGACGCCAAGCCCAACAGGATGCCGATGATGTCGAGGCGTCCGAGCTCTCCACCCGGTAACTCGGAAGCCAGGACCACGCCGGCGGTTGCCATCACGACCGCGATCACGATCTTCCGTTGCGGAGGCGTGCGTGTCTTGACGGCCACCCAACCGACGACCAGGGCCGGTGCGGTGTACTGGAGAACGATCGCGACGGCCACGGCGAGGCGATCGATGGCCATGTAGTAGGTGGCGTTAACAGCCGCTATCGCGATACCGAGCGCCACGATGTGTGTCCGCGGCAAGCTCCGTCGCGGTTTCCGCCAGGCCCCGGGAACCAGGGATAGTCCCACTGCCGTCACTACCGCCCGCGCTTCGACCAGCTCGATCGGGGGAACCCCGTCCTCGAAGAGCTTGCGAGCGGTCACCGCCGCAACCGCCCATAGAGCCGCTGCGATCGCGATAGCGATGAGACCAAGGGTGTGCTCGTCACGGTGGTCGTCTTTCACCCGGGAACCCTAGAAGGCCTAGACGCGCAACAGGCCCGGTCGGGCACCGAGCCTGTTGCTGGGGTGAGATGTGCCGGGGAGGTCTTGGGCCTGTGCCTCTGAAGTGGTGATACGCAAGTTGCAGAGGCGGGTAACGAAGTCCCTTTAGGGGCCCTGAGCAGGGAAAACAGGCAAAGGTTAGGTTGACCTAACTGGTAGCATGTGAATCTATTCACAAGGGATCCATTGTGAATCTCATTCACAAAGAAGGTCGAGGGACAAGAAGTCCACCGAGAGAGGAACCATGGCCGGATTCACCAGCACAGACCTCGAGGCCCTGTCCGCGGGCCTGGGCGAGCCGAGCTGGATGCTCGAGAGACGCCTGCAAGCACTCGACATCTTCGACAAGCTCGAGCTCCCGGACCCCAAGGGTGAGGAGTGGCGTTACGTCGATGTACGTCGCTTCGACTTCTCCGGCTTCGGGCCACCAGAGCCTGTCTTGAAGTCCTTCGATCTCCCGGAAGAAGCGGTGGCGAAGGGCATTCTTTTCGAGACCCTTACGGATGCTCTCGCCGATCATCCCGACCTCGTCCGCGAGCATCTCTTCACTCGCGTGCCGACCGACGAGCACAAGTTCACGGCTCTTCACGGAGCGTTCCTCTCCGAGGGCGCGATCGTTTATGTCCCTCGCGGTGTCGAGTTGAGTGAGCCGCTCTTCATCGACCGAACCGTGAGCGCGGGGGGCTCCACTTTCCCGCATACGACGGTGGTGGTCGAAGAACAAGCCTCGGTGACAGTCGTCGATCGATTCGCGTCCTCCGACGACAGCGATCCTTCCTTGTGCGCGAGCGTCGTCGAGATCGAAGCTCGCCGCGGCGCCATCGTCAACTACATCTCGCTGCAGGAGTGGGGTCGTTCCGTGCACCACTTCCAAACGCAGCGTCTCACCGGGCATCGCGACGCGACGGTTCGCAGCCTCGCCGTCAATCTCGGATCGACCTTCGCCCGCACGCAGGTCGAGTCGGATCTGCGCGGTGAAGGTGCTTTCTCGGAGATGCTCGGGCTCTATTTCGCCGACACCGATCAGCACTTCGCCCAACGGACGCTCCAACTTCACCTTGCCCCGCACGGGACCTCCGACCTCCTCTACAAGGGAGCGCTCAAGGGGAAGTCACGCTCCGAGTACTCGGGCCTCATCAAGGTGGCGAAGGATGCGCAGGGAACCGATGCCTACCAAGCCAACCGCAACCTCGTTCTGTCCGAGGAAGCTCTGGCCCACTCCATCCCTCAACTCGAGATCGAAGCCAACGAGGTGCGCTGCACGCACGGCGCCACGGTCTCGCCGGTCGAGGAGGAGCACCTCTTCTATCTGATGAGCCGCGGGATCGACCGCGTCACTGCCCAGAAGCTGATCGTCTTCGGGTTCTTCGGTGAGGTCCTCGACCGCATCCGGGTTCCAGCGGTCCGGGAAAGCCTGTCGGGGGCGATCTCCTCGAAGGTCGAGGGAGCTCAGAACCTCGAGGTGAGGGTATGAGCGGTCGGCACGGCTCCGCCGGGAGTCGAACCCGAGTCGCCTGCGGCGACTGGGCTGGTTCATTCGGCGAGAGCGAAGGACGGGTCTGATGGGTTTCCACAGCGTTGCGAGGCTCGATGAGATCCCCGACCCCGGATGCAAGCAGGTGGTTGTCGATGGCGAACTCGTCGGGCTGTATCGGGTGGGCGACGACGTCTACGCGATCGGTGACGTCTGCACCCATCAGGAGGCGTATCTGACCGAAGGTGAGTTCGACCCGGACGAGCTCGAGGTCGAGTGCCCCCTTCACGGCTCTCGTTTCAACGTCGTCACGGGAGAGGTCCGCATCCTCCCCGCCACTAAGTCCGAACTGTCATACGAGGTCAAGATCGAGGGCAACGAGGTTCTCGTCGGCCCGAAGAAAGAGTCAGTTAGGAGCTTTAGCCATGGGTGAGCATCTGCTGTACATCGAAGACCTCCACGTCGTCGTCGAGGGCCGCGAGATCCTCAAAGGCCTGAACCTCACGCTCGACAAGGGTCAGGTCCACGCCATCATGGGCCCCAACGGCTCGGGGAAATCGACGCTCGCATACGTCCTGACCGGTCGCCCCGGCTACGAGGTGACCGCAGGGAAGATCGCGTACAACGGAGAGGACATCCTCGCCCTAGCGCCTAACGAGAGGGCCCAGCGCGGGATCTTCCTCGCCTTCCAGTACCCGACCGAGGTTCCCGGCGTATCCGTCGTGAACTTCATGCGGACGGCCTACAACGCGACCCATCCCGATGAGGTCAAGTCCGCGATGGCTTTCCGGATGTACCTCCAGGAGAAGATCGACCTCCTCGAGATCCCGTCCGAGCTCGTCGATCGTTACGTCAACCAGGGATTTTCCGGCGGCGAGAAGAAGCGCAATGAGATCTTGCAGATGGCCGTTCTCGAACCCGAGCTGGCCATCCTCGACGAAACGGATTCGGGACTCGACATCGATGCCCTGAAGCACGTGTCCGCAGGGGTCAACAAGCTGGCAGGGCCGGATGTCGGGATCCTCCTCATCACTCACTACCAAAGGCTCCTCAACTACATCCGGCCCGACCAGGTCCACGTTCTGCTCGGCGGGCGCGTCGTGGAGTCCGGCGGCTTCGAACTCGCGGAGAGACTCGAGGCGGAGGGATACGCTGGGCTGGCTAAGGAGCTGGGCCTCGCAGAAGACGAGATCAAAGAGGTTGAGCAGCTAGAGAACGCAAAGGCCTGAACAGCTAGGGCGGGAACTAAAGGAGAACAGGTGAGGCTCGACGCCGAGACGATCCGCAAGGACTTCCCGATCTTCGAGACGCAGTCCCACGGCAAGCGTCTCGTGTACCTCGATTCTGCCGCCACCTCACATAAGCCGCGCCAGGTCATCGATCGGATCGTTCGCTTCTACGAGACTGAGAACGCGAACGTGCACCGCGGTCTCTACGAGCTCGGCGAGAAGGCCACGATCGCGTTCGAAGGGGCTCGCACGGCGTGCGCCCGGTTCATCGGAGCCCGCAGCGAGCGTTCGATCGTCTTCACCCGAGGCACGACGGAGTCGATCAACCTCGTTCGATTCACTTGGGCCGACGTCAACATCTCCGAAGGTGACGAGATCCTCGTCACGGAGATGGAGCATCACTCCAATCTGATCCCCTGGCAGATGCTCGCCGCCTCTAAAGGCGCCGTGCTCCGCCACCTCCCTGTCGACGACGACGGGTTCCTGCGCATCGATCAGCTCGATGAGTACATCGGCCCCCGAACGA
>JBKJYP010000140.1:0-4733 GCA_046715695.1 Actinomycetota bacterium
TGAGCGACGCCCACCAGCTCGGCCGCGCTGGCTGGGGCGGACTCGACGGCGGCGGCGATCTCACTCGCCTGATCCATGGACAGAGAGCCCGTCTGCATCGCTAGGTTGAGGTCGTGACTGGCAGCCATCGACTTACCGGTCGCGACCACGTCGCGCGCCTTGGACATGGATGTGCCGGTCATCCGGGCAACCTCGGCCGCGTCCGTGAGCTTTCGAGTGAGCGTGGTCACGCCGAAGGCTGCCAGGCGCTCGGCCCGGGTGTAGTCGGCCATGAGCTGTCGGGCGTCGGCTGCGGCCAGGAGGTCGGGCTCGAGATCGGCGTTGACCTTCTCGAGGATCTCGATCGCATCGGCGATTGTTGGCATGCGATCAGTATGAAGAGGGGGTGTGACAGGAATGCGCTTGAAAGACTGTCACCTGGAAAAGTAATTGAACTTTTTTTCGAGTGCTACTGAAGCCACGGTATATCTTGCCGATCCCGATGACCGTCGCGAACGCAGACGTGCTTAATAGGTACGTGGGGTACGGAGGGCGGATAATGGTCGGAGCTAGGCCGCCACTTGGGGGGCTGATGATGTTCTAGGGGAGCCCGTGCGCGACTAGCGGCTCAGCCAAGCTTTCAAGGCCAGCACGCGCTTCACGGCTTGGTCGATGCGTGCCATTGGGATCTTGCCGGACTTCACTTTCTTGTAGATCGAGTCGGCGCAGGCTAAGGCTGTGCTCGAGTCTCCTGTAATCAGGGCTATGTCCATGCCTGCCTTGATCGTGGCCGCGCACGCCCTTGGGACGTCTCCGTCCCAGTACCAGGCGACGGCCTCCAAGGCATCGCTGATCGCTACTCCTCCGAACTGGAACTCCCCACGTAGTCGCTTGCGCAGGATGTAGGGACTGAACGACGCCGGGATCTCGCCTCCGTCGTTGACATACATCGCATGGCCGACCATCACGATCTTGATGCCCTCTCCTATCGTCAGGTAGAAGGGCAGGGCATCGATGTTGTGGAGCTGGGCCTTGGACCGGTAAACGTAGGCAGGCCCGTTGTCGCTGTTGATCGTTGCTCCCCCGAGACCCGGGAAGTGCTTGGCCGTCGCCGCGACCCTCTCCGACTGGAGTCCGCGGGCGAAGGCGCTCGCCAACCGTGCCACCCGATACTCGTCTCGGCCGAAGCTGCGCGAGGACATCACGTGCTCGGGCCCGATGTCGAGGTCGGCTACCGGAGCGAAGTTCACATTCACGCCGACCCCTTCGAGCTCACGACCGGTGGCTCGGCCCTGACCGAACGCGAACTTGTCGTGGCCATCGGCCCCGATCTCGGGGTGCGAATACCAGGGAGGGAAGTCGGGGAACCGCTTCACGACGCCACCCTCTTGATCGACCGCTATGAGCGCACCGACCCCCGAGCCGTTGCCTGCCCGCGCGGCCGACTGGATCTGCCGGGACAGCGCGCTCACCTGATCCTTGTTCGAGTAGTTGCGAGCGAACAGGATCACCCCGCCGAGGTGACCGACCTTGATCGCGGCTCGCTCCGTCTCGGTGAGCGATGTTCCCTCGATCCCGAACATGACGAGCTGACCGATCTTCTCCCTTAACGTCAGGTCGTCGACCGAAGGCTGGGGCTGCGCCACCGAAGGCGAGGTGAGGCCGATGGGCAACAGCAACAGTGCGGCTATGACTGCCCGCATCGGCGTACTCAGGTGCGCTTCCGAGCTCTGAGTTGTCGTAGAACATCCACAGCAAGTCGGTCCTTGGGAAGACCACGTGCGTCTTTCATCCTGATGATGTCGTCCGCCGAGGCGATCCTTACGGGGATCCCGAAGACGTCCTCGGTGGTTGCCTCAACCTTGAGATCTTCAAAGCCACGCGTTCCCATCGGAACGAAGACCAGGTCCAACCGGCCGAAATCGGTCATGAAAGCAAACTCGTTCTCCGCCTTCAGGTAGTCCGGACCTATGTGCACCAACTCCCCTTCTGGCGCCAGATCTGCTACGCGACGAGCTCGGACTTCTTCGAGCGCCGTCGTTAACCGTGCAAGGTTGATGTCACCGCCCTGCGGACAGATATCTACATCCCCCGTGTGATACGGAGACTGACGAGCCGCGGCCGCAAGTCCTCCGATCAAAACGTAGTCCACCTCGTGACGATGGAGAGCAGTAAGGATCGAGTTGGGATCGAACGGAGGGAGCCGGCTCATCGTCGTTCCATGGACGCAAGAAGATCCTCGATCTTTCGGCCTCGATCAAGCATGTGTTCGATGCGCTTCCCGGGAGTCAGGTCGTCGGTTAGGCGAGCCAAAGTGAGGTCGTGGTCATCGTGCGGACCCAATCGGATCGACATGTCCAAGCCACAGGCTCTGATGACGTTCTCCAGTGTTCCGAAGCTCGGATCCCGACCCCCGGCCTCCAACCGAGCGATCGTCGATTGGGTGGTAGCGAGCCGCTCGGCCAGCTGCGCCTGGGTGAGGCCGGCCCTTCGACGCGCTTCCCGCACCAGGTCGGCCGCATTCATGGAGCTAGTATAGCCGATAGGCTATAGAGCAGGGCAGGCGCCGTCATCTCAGCTTCTTGATCGCGGGGCGTAAGGAGCGCGCTCGTCGCTTCATGTCGGCCCAGGGGTCGCCCCGCTTCAGTCGCTTGTCGATTGTGGTGACGGTGAAAGTGGCCGCGCCGGCGCGTAACCGGCCGAGCTCAGCCCATTCGATCGGGGTTGCCACCGGCGCCCCCGGCCTGGGCCTGACCGAGTAGGGGACGGCCGCCGTTTGCGCGTAGGCGTTGCGGAAATGGTCGATCAACAAGCGATCACCCCGCTTGGCTTTCATGCGCTCGATCGTGAATGAATCCGGGTCGTGCTCAACGACGATCTGGGCGACTCGTAGCGCGAACGCAGCCACCTCGTCGTAGCCGAGCTCCGGCTTGATCGGCGTAACGATGTGCAGCCCCCGAGATCCCGTCGTCTGCAGGAAGGTCGGCAGGCTGAGATCGTCCTCGAGGATCGAACGCACGACCTTGGCCCCCGCCTTCACGACAGCGAAGTCATCCACCGACGGATCGAGATCGAAGATGAGTCGGTCGGGCTTCGTGAGGTCGGGCACGGTCGCTGAGGCACCGTGGATCGTGACCACTCCGTTGTTGGCGAGATAAGCGAGCGAGGCCACGCGATCCGCGACAACGTGCTGATTCACCCCGCCCTTCTTCTCCATCGGCACCGACGTGATCCAGTCCGGGTAGTGCTTGGGCGTGTCCTTCTGGAAGAAGCTCACGCCTTCGATCCCGTCGGGGTAGCGCTGGAACGACAGCGGCCGGCCCTTGAGGTGGGGGAGCATCCTCTCGGCCACCTTCACGTAGTGGGAGATGAGGTCTCCCTTGGTGATCCCGTCGTCGGGGAAGAAGACCTTGGTCTCGTTCGAGGTCTTGACCTCGAGGCGGCCGAACCGGAGGGAACCCATGACGGTAAGTGTTACCTCAGGAAAGATAGTACGCTTTGTAGCGTATGAACAGTGTAAAAGCTCGGACGGCCCACCCCTACAAGGACCTCGACGTCATCGACGCACGGGCTCCCCGGTTCAACCAGACCGTGGTTGCCCTGCTGACGATCGGCGCACTTCTGACCGGGTGGTGGCCGCTGGCCGGCGCCATGGGCCTCCAGCTTGCGATCGGCTTGAAGTTCGGACGCCAATACTGCTTGACCTGTCTCTTCTATTTCGAGGTGCTCCAGCCTCGGTTCGGCGAGGGTCCGGTCGAGGACTCGAGGGCTCCACGCTTCGCCAACATCCTCGGAGCGATCTTCCTGAACGGCGCGACCGCCTCGTTCCTCCTCGGCGCCACGACGATCGGTTGGGGAGTGATCGGGATGGTGGCGGTCCTGGCAACCCTCGCCGCGACCACCGGACTCTGTGTCGGATGCGAGATGTATCGGTTGGTCGCCCGTTTCCGCGGCGTCCGCCCCGGCCACATCGGAGAGGTGGACCTGAAGGAACTCGGAGCGACGAACGGCCACCAGGTCGTCGTCCACTTCACCCATCCGCTCTGCAGCGACTGCCAGACGACGGCCGAAGAGCTCTCCAACGAGGGACACGATCTCGTGCTGGTCGATGTCTCCAAGCGGCCCGATCTCGCCCGCAAGTACCACGTTTCGATAGTCCCGACGTCGTTCTCGGTGAGTTCGACCGGCCGGGTTCTGGAGCGGCTGGCCTGATCTTGATCTCCCCATGGCTTGCGATCCGGGGATCGAGGGGACCAAGCGTTCTCCTCGTGTCATAGTCCGAGCGATCCGACATCGATCGGTCGCATATCGGTCCAACAGGTAACCCGGCGGTATTAGCCTAGGGACGTGTTGTTCCGCAATACCGTTGTGTCTCGGGCAGTCCTCGCGATAGCGGTCATCGCGACGAGTGGGTTGTGGGCCCAGGTCGCCCCGGTTCCCGTTCACAACCACTCATCGCATCAGCACATGCCCACTTACTTCGTCGGCGAGGCGATGATCGCACCCGGTCCTTCGGATCCCAAGGGTCAGGTTGGATCCGGGGGCCGGGCGATCGCTCACGGCGCGGGAGCGGTCCGCATCAGGAACAAGAAGATCGTTCGTAGAGCCCCCGACGCGCGTCTGTATCGCACCGGGTTCAGGACGTGGGAACCGACGATGGGCATCACGCAGGCGGGCACGATCCTGTTCGACGCGGAAGACGAGAACAACGTGCCGTTCGTGGTCCGCTCGACGGACAAAGGTGCGACCTGGGA
>JBKJYP010000141.1:0-4220 GCA_046715695.1 Actinomycetota bacterium
TCGATCTCGACCTCGAGATGCATGCTGATAGCGACACCGAGGGCATCGAAACCAGGGCCAAGATTGGCGATGGTGGCAGGTACGCGAACGCTTGCTGCAGCCGGCATGTCTAAAGGATTACACGGGCCTTAGCCCGGGTCACGGAGATCCAGCTCCTCGAGTATCGAATGTGGGTCCGAGGCAACGAGCCTCGGCCGTGGTGCGTTGGCTATCGCCCAGTCGGGATCCTTCAGTCCGTGTCCCGTCAAGACGCAGACGACTCGGGATCCACCGGGCACGAGTCCGGCCGTAGCCAGGTTCCGGAGGCCCGCCAGACTCGCGGCTGATGCGAGCTCCACGAAGACACCCTCCGCGGCCAATGCCCTGTACGCCTCGATAATCTCTTTGTCCCGCACGCTCCGGATAGCGCCACCGGAATCGGAGGCTGCATCGGTGGCGCCTTTCCAGGATGCGGGGTTGCCGATCCTGATCGCGGTTGCGACGGTCTTCGGGTCGTCGATGGGTTCACCCCGAACGATGGGGTTCGCTCCTTCGGCTTGGAAACCGAACATCGAGGGGGTCCTCACCGACCAGCCGAGAGACACGGCCTCCTGATAGCCGCGCCAGTAGGCCGTGATGTTGCCGGCATTCCCGACGGGCATCACATGCAGATCCGGCGCACCGCCCAGCGCTTCCACGATCTCGAAGGCTGCGGTCTTCTGCCCCTCGATCCTGTACGGATTGATGGAGTTGACGATGGTTATCGGATACTCCTCCGCCAGGGCCTGCGTGAGTTTGAGAGCCTGGTCGAAGTTGCCGTCGATCTCGAGGACGCGTGCACCGTGCACCAGTGCTTGAGCGAGTTTGCCCAACGCGACGTTGCCGGTAGGGATCAGAACCGCACAGATCATGCCGGCACGGGCTGCGTACGCGGCCGCCGATGCGCTCGTGTTCCCCGTCGATGCACACATGACGACCCGAGAGCCCTCCTCGAGGGCTTTCGAGATGGCGAGCGTCATGCCTCTGTCTTTGAACGAGCCGGTTGGGTTCAGCCCTTCGTACTTGAGCCAGACCTCAGCGCCGATCTCCGATGACAACCGGTCTGAATAGATGAGAGGCGTGTCGCCCTCGTCGAGCGTGACGATCGGCGTAGACGGGGACACCGGGAGATGCTCCGAGTAACGGTGGATTATGCCGCGTTTGCCGGCGACGGTTAGCGGACCGGTCACCTTTCCGAGGTCCCCTCGACCCTCATCCGCGAACGGATGTCCTTCACCGCGTCCAGCCCCTGGAGGTCATGAAACGTCGCTTGGTGCGCAGATTCGGGGGCCGTGTGAGTGATGAGGACGAGCGTGGCCTCGTCACCGGTCCCCTCTTGCCGGACGCTGGCGATCGATACCTCTCTCGCACCGAAGACGCCGGCGACCGAGGAGAGGACACCCGGCTGATCCATGACGGATAGCACGACGTAATAACGCGCGCGGACAGAGCCCAGCGGTTTCAACAAGGGCTCGGAGTGGTGCGGAGCAGCTACCGGGCTGCGTCCTCCCGTGACGAGGTTGCGCGCTATCTCGACGATGTCCGAGACGACGGCCGACGCGCTGGGAGCTCCCCCGGCCCCCCGGCCGAGGAACATCAGCTGCCCGGCCTCTTCGGCCTCGACGAAAACAGCGTTGAAGACCTCGCGGACCGCGGCGAGGGGATGGGTCTTCGGCAGCATGGCGGGGTGCACCCGCGCAGAGATGCCACCTTCGTCCGCTTCCGCGACGGCGAGCAGCTTTATCTCGTATCCGAGCTCGTGTGCCGCGGAGATGTCCTCGGATGAGATCGCCGTGATCCCCTCCCGATGGACATCGGAGGATGTGATCTTGGCGTTGAACGCCATCGAGGCGAGGATGGCGATCTTGGCGGCGGCGTCATGGCCCTCGACGTCTGAGCTCGGGTCGAGCTCCGAGTAGCCGAGGTTCTGCGCCGCCGCGAGGGCTTCCTGGAACGACTCCTGCTCTTCGGACATGCGCGTGAGGATGAAGTTGGTGGTGCCGTTGACGATGCCCATGATCTTCCGGACCCGGTCGCCCGAGAGTGATTCCTTCAACGGGCGGATGATCGGGATCCCCCCTCCGACCGAAGCCTCGTACAGGAGGTCCACGCCACGATCGGACGCTCTATCGATCAGGGCCGCGCCGTGGACGGCGAGGAGCTCTTTGTTCGCGGTCACCACATGTTTGCCCGCGTCTATGGCGGCCAGGATGAGCTCGTGGGCCGGATCCATGCCCCCGATCGTTTCGACGACGATGTCCACGGTCGGGTCGTTCACAAGCGAAGCCGCGTCCGTGAAGACCTCATCGGGGAACTGGATCGGACGGACCTTCGTGCGGTCGGCAACGGCAACCTTCTCGATCACTAAGCGAGCTCCGGCCCGGGCCGAGAGGGACTCGGCGTGCTCGGCCAAGATGCGGGCCGTCGCACCCCCGACCGTGCCGCACCCCAGCAATCCGATACCCACCGTGCGTTCCATCTCAGCAGGTTAGCGCGGCGTCGCTACTCGGCCTCCGTGACCGTCACGTATCCCTTCATCCCGTACTTGAGGTGGCCCGGAAGGTGACAGGCGTAAAGGATCCGGCCGGGCTCGGTGAACGTGTAGGTCGTCTCGGCGGTGTCGTCGGCCTCGATCGAGACCTCTCCGGGGACCGCGCCGTGACTCTGCTCGGTGCCGGTCTCGTGGCGATCGTGGAGCTCCTGGGGCCCGATGATGAACTCATGGTCGATCGGGTCTGTGTTCTCGATGACGAATCGAACCGTCGTGCCCGCGGCCACCGTGATCTCTTCGGGTCGGAAGGCCGAATAGCGGATCTTCATCTCGATCGTCTCGCGCGCCGTTGCCGGCGCTCCTCCTCCGCCGCAGGATGTGAAGAGGAGCGCCGGCACGACCAGAAGGAGTCTCGTCACGCGTTGACGTGGACCCGGGATGCTCGAGCCGCGGTGAATGCTGCTGCTACCAGGAGAGCGATCACGATGAGATTCGATGGGCTCCATCTTCCCTCGCCTCCATCCGCATCTCCGCGTGCGGGGGGGATCAGTCCTGCGGCTAGGGGCGAGGGCCGATCGAAACCAGAGACGTCGGTGGCAAGGTCGAAGGTGAGGACGTCGGCGGTCGAGTCGATCTTGACGTAGCTGAACCACATGTCCTTGGTCGGAAGCCATTCCATAGCCTTGTCCCCCGCGAGGTCCTCGAGCAACAGGGTGCTGGCCGGCTCGTCGCGAAGGAGCTCCATCCCGTCGTTGTCACCGCGGGGGTCGGGCAGCATCGCGGGACGGCGCTCGGTGAGGAAGAAGACATCGGCCTGGATCCCCTCGTCGTTGCGACCGAGTCCGAGGATACGCAGCGGGACCCAGGGGTTCGGCGTCGGGATCGCGAGATGGACGGGAGTCCCATTGCCGATCTGCTGCTGCTCCTTCTCCGCTCGTTCCACGTTGTAGCGCGCGGCCATGAAGATGGGGCTGCGGTCGGCATAGAAATCGAGGATCTCCGGTGCATCGGGTGAGAGGCCGAAGCCGTTGTTCTCCGCCCACCGAGCGACCTCATCTCCCCCGCCCTTGAGGATCGTGATGTCGAGAGCATCCACGGTCGTTTCCATGATGACCAGAGCCTCATCGGCGCCCTCCGCGGCGAACGCTGCATCTAAAACCACCGTCCGCTCCGCGATCTGAACCTCTTGAACGAGCCGTTGCAGGGTCCAGTCACCGGCGGCTTCGACCTCGCTGGGGATCCCGGGAAGGGGCACTATCGAGCCGAACTCGGCTCCACCCCCGGCGAACTCGAACGACGTGACGTAGTGCTCGACGCCGTCGACATACGCCGACAGGGTCGCGGTTCGCAGCAAACTGATCGATCCGTTGGGGTTGATCAGACCCGCGCATGCCCATGCGGGGGCGGCACCGATCACGACGAACAGGGTTGCCACGGCGGCGATCGAGAGTCGGCGCATAAGTGCCCTCCAGTTTCGTTTGGTTCCCGATGGGTTGCGTCTTAGACCACGCGGGGAGCCACCAGGGTTCCCGATAGCTCGTAGTGAATAAGCTGTCTCGATGCCCGAGCTCCCAGAGATGCAGGCTCTTGCGGAAAGACTCGATGCCGCGCTCGTGGGCTCATCGCTGGTGCGAGTGGTGCCTCTCCAGTTCTCGGCCCTCAAGACGGTGACCCCGACATTCGACTCTGCTGTCGGTAGGCGGGTCGAGAG
>JBKJYP010000142.1:0-15005 GCA_046715695.1 Actinomycetota bacterium
GACCCAGCCTGTGGCGCTGCTGGAGGAGCGCCTCGAACCCGATGCGGTAACCGCGCCCCGCGCTTATCCATCGAACCCCCTGATCCTCTACATAGAAGACATAGTCGCCAACGCCAAGCTCATCGAAGAGGTCGTCAAGCTGCGACCGGGCACGCGTCTCATCTCGGCGATGCTCGGTGGGACCGGTTTGGATCTGGCGCGGGAGCATCGTCCCGATCTGATCCTTCTGGACCTCCACCTGCCCGATATCGACGGGGTCGAGGTGCTCGAGCGGCTGCGCGCCGATGACAGGACCACTCGCATCCCGGTGGTCGTCTTGACGGCCGATGCCACCCGCCGCCAGCTCGGTGAGCTCGAGGGTCTGGGGGCTGAGCTGTATCTGACAAAGCCCATCAGGGTGCGAAGGTTGCTCGAAGTCCTCGACGATCTACTTGGGAATGAGGATGTCGGCGCTCCATCCCGTTGAGCCGAGCCCTGAACGATGGATGCTTCAAGCGCGTTTCAGGTGGACCTCGAAGCGTGAGCCGCCTCGGGGAGGCGACCGATGCAATACGTCGCCACCTTGTGCGTGGACAAGCATCCTCACGATCGCGAGCCCAAGTCCCGTGCCGCCTAGCGAGCCGGAGCGCGGCCCCCTCGAGAAAGGTTCGAACAGCCTGCCCGTGAGCTCTTTCGGGACGCCGGGACCGTTGTCCGAGACCGCAAGCGTCAAGCGGTCCCTTCCGTCCTCTTCCACGGATAGGTGGATCTGGTTCCCCCCGTAACGGACGGCGTTAACGATGAGGTTGGTGAGTATCTGTTCGAGTTGGAGCTTGTCGGCCATGGCCATCAGCTGCTCATCACCGGTGACCTCAACCGTCTTCTCCTTCGGGATCGGAACGGCTTCGACCGCGTTCTGCATCGCATCGACGACGCGCAGGGGAGTGAGGTCCACCTCCAGCCTCCGCTCCTGCATCCGGGTGAAGTCCAACAGGTTGTTGACGAGCGTCTTGAGTCGTTCCGCTTGCCTGTGAAGCGCTTCGACGGCACTCTTGGACTCGGACTCGGATAAGCCGGTGTCTTCGGCGAGCAGTGACGAGAAGCCGACGATCGCAGTGATCGGCGTCCGCAGCTCGTGCGCCGCGTTGGAGATGAACTCGCTGCGCAGAGATGCGATCCGCTGCCGTTCGATGACACGGCCCAGCTGGGTGCCGATGTTGGTGACAACGTCGAGGAGGCCATCGTCCGGCTCGGCGATCTCATCGGTGAAGAATTCGAGCACCCCGGCGACCTCTCGTCCCACCAAGACCGGGAAGGCGAAGCCCGCTCTGATCGCCATGTTCGCCGACGCGCGCCTGAAGCCGGGGTCGGCTCTGACGTCGGAGATCCACACGGGACGGCCGGTCTCGAGCACGCGGCCCGGCAGGCCGACCCCTTCTACCATCGTCGTGTCTTCCGTGATCCTGCGGAACTCTTCGAAGCGTTCAGGGTCGTCGAGGTGCCAGATCCCAGTCGGGACCAGCTGGCCGATGATCTCGGCGGACGGGAGGTAGACATGTCCGACCGGCCAGCCGGAGTAGCGGCAGATCTCCCTTAGCGCTACTGCGAGAGCTTCCTCGAGCTCGTGCGCCTCGTTGGCGGCGATCGCTATCTCTTGGAGGAGACGGATGGCCTGTGTCTGGTTCGTGAGCGTCTGCTCGGCGATCTTGCGCTCCGTGATGTCCCGGACCAAAGAGATGATGCGGGGCCCCTCTTCGGTCTTCAGGAGCTTCACTGCAACCTCGACACTGCGCAGCGTTCCATCCTTGCGGACGAGCGAAGACTCGTAGTGGTCGCTGACGGCGCCTCCCGCGATGCGCTCACGGAGACGGGCCGAGAGCATCTCGCGATCCGCCGGTTCGGCCAGCTCCACCAGTGACGCAAGAGATCTCAGCTCCCGAAGCGAGTAGCCGGTCAGCTTGACGTACGCCTCGTTGGCGTAGACACACCGTCCGTTCTCGGTGATCACGAAGCCCTCGCCTACATCGCTGATCGCCTGGAGGAGCGCTTGGTACCGATCGGTCTCATCGGCCAGGGCTTCCACCAAGCGCACCCGATCGAGGGCCACGCTGACGATCTCCGAGTACTCCTGCAGTCTCGAGATCTCGTCGGATCCGAACAAGGGTGTGAACGGCCCCGATACGACGGCCATGATGGCGCCGTCTTCTCCGGTGTCCAGCGGGAGGACGAGCGTGTGCTGGACCCCCTCCATCGGAGAGATCGAGCCGTGACCACCGATCTCAGCTCTACGACGTTCGATCTCCTCGACGGCATCGTCGGACAGATCGATCACGGCAAGGAGCTCCCCGCCGACGTCTCGTATGTAACCGGCGTCCGCGCCGACCAAACGGAGACCGCGTTCCAAAGCCCGCTGGGCGATCGTCTTGCGGTCGGGAGCGAAGACGGCGAGACCTTGTGCGAGGCCAAGCGTGTCCTCTTCCCGCTCGTGCCAAGCGCGTCGTAGCCATCTCGGCGGAGCGAAGCTGACATACAGAAGCGGAACGAGGACCAGTGTGAAGAGGTTCAGTCCGATGGAGGTAGGCGAGTCGGGTTCCGGTTGCGCGGCGACAGAGAAGAAGAGGAGGAGGATGATCCCGCCGTAAGCCGCGCTCAGGGCCCGCAAGCGTGATCGTTGGACCGCTGGTTTGTGCCGTGAGCCGGCCCAGAACCGGATGACGGGTTCTCCCACACATGCGGCCCAGAGTGCGACAAGCATGGTGATGGCGACGGTTTGGAGCGTTGTGTAGTCAAGTGGCGCGTCTCCTGACGGTAGCTCGGCGATGACCCCGAGGATCGAGGTTGCGACGACCAGTCCTCCCATCGCCCAGAGCACGCGTCGGGACAGCGGCAGGAATTCGTGACGGAACAGCAGGAGGAAGTAACCCGACGCGAGGAATCCGACGACACCGACGTCTGTGTAGATGTGGTTGCGATAGTCGGTTAGCTCGTTGATACGGCCGGTGAGCGACACGGCCCCCAAGAGGGCAAGAGCGAGGGCCAGATAGAGGGTCACCCTGGCGCGGCTGCGCGCCCAGTTCACGATCGAGGCGAGACCGAGCGCGACGAAACCGACCGTCCCAGCCCAGCTCAGGATGTCAGCGGCGCTCAACTTCTCGACCTCCGGATCAAGCGGGCCTCATCGTAGTGCCGACCCGAACCTTGGAACGGGGCCCGTGCTCCTATAGTTAGCCCTCATGGATCTCGCCAGACTTCGCAAAGGAGAGCGGATCTTCGCCGCCTCGGCGATCGTCCTGCTTCTGTCCTCTTTCCTCCCACTTTGGGGGAAGGTCGGATTCGGCGAGCTCCAGGACTCCCCGCTCGCGGTTGATCCTCAACGATTCAGTGCTTGGAACTGGAACTCGACTCTTCTGAAGCTCGGGCTCGCGCTGACCATCCTTGGGATCCTCTTGGTCGCGGCGCGAGCGATCCCGACCATCAGGTTGAATCTCCCGGTGGGCCCCCTCTACCTTGGCACCGGCGTCCTCGTGGCGCTGCTCGTGGGGGTCTCTGCGTTCAAAGGCCCCACCTCTGACGGCGCTTTCAACCTCGGTGTTGTCGAGGTCAGCCGCGGACCGTTGCTCTATCTTGGAGTCTTGCTCGGTGTCGCCATGGCCGTGGGCGGCTTCCTCGTCATGGATGAGGAACGATCGAAGGAAGGGCCCGTGTCCGGATCACCCGACGCGCCGTACGGAACCTCTTTCTAACCGGGGGGCGCAGAGGGGGGCTTGACCACATCCCTGGCAGCCTGGCGAGCAGCACCCGTGGCCGCACCGATCAGTCCGATCCAAGCAGCTTTCTTTCCGGCCCCGGCAGGCTGGTCCAGCTGCGGCGGGTCCTCTCGGGTGACCAATCGCCACACCGTCGTCACCGTGTAGGCGGCCAGCTTCGTGGCGAGGACACCGGCGAGGGCGGCACCGAGCGTATGAACGATCGAGTTCTTCTGAGCGTCATCTCGAGCCATGTTCTAACTATGCCCTAGTCGCTGCGGCTTAGACGTCCGCGAGCTCTCGTTCGGGCTGGAGGCCGGCGAGCGCATCGAGCTCTTCCGCCCCCTCCGCGGGGCCGATGGCGATGACGCGGTCTCCCCCCTGCAAGGTGAAGCGAGGCTTCGGTCTGTAGGTCCACCTGCGTCCTCGCTGCACCGCGAGGATGAACATCCCGGTCTCGGTCTCCACCGCCAGCGACTTGATCGTCTTGCCGTCGGCGGGCGCGTTCTCAGCGATGATCGTCTCGTGTGCAACCTCGTCGGATTCGACAAGTGCTGCAGCGATCACAGGATGGAGCTCTTCGCCGGCCTCGACCAGTCGAGTCATCTCCCGAGCCGAATCGAAGATCATCTCGGTTGCGTGCGCAAGGCGTAGGAGGACCCGTAGGTCATCGGGGTTGCTCGCCTCTTGCGCACTACGCAACACCCAGGATTCGAGCTCATCGTGAACCGCGTCCGAACGGGCCTCGAGATTGGCCACCTCGGCAGCGAGCGCGCGGTCGTTGAGAAGGAGCGCCGAATAGGCAAGCCCCACCGCAACCTCGGCTGAGTTCTTCATCTCGACCAGCAGGTCGACCGCCCGGTCGAGACCGGACAGAACGATCTCGGGTGGCTCGGGTGGTTCCGAGAGTGGGGGAGCTCCGAACATCTCGCGGGCGAGAGCGACCCCGTCCTCAGGGCCTTTCACGAGGAGGGCCTCCCCCGAAGTGATGACGAAGTCGGGTCCCGGATCGAAGTCCCACTCGCCTCCGCGTCGAGCGGCGATGACCCACATCCCGATCTCGATGGGCAGCGCCAGCTCCCTCAACGTTTGCCCGAGGATCTTCGAGGACGCCGGGACCTTGATGCGCGAAACGATCTCGTCGGCGTGACGGAGATCCGTCCTCAGGTCGTCCAGGACGCCGATCTTGGACGTGACCACGCGGGCGATGTCCTCCGCTGCGTCGCCGATCTTCTCGACCGCCGAAGCTATATCGAGCACCCCGGCCATGTGCTCCGCGTCTTCTGGGCTGCGGGCCGCCAGGATGACGAGTTTCCGCAGGTCATGCAGTTGGTCGAACATCCTCTCTTCGAGCCGCCTAACCTCCTTGGCGAGGTCGGCATCGGCGAAGAAGACGGCTGCGTAGGCCAGATCGACCATGAGCTCCGACGAGTCCTTTATCTCGGCGAGGAGCTCTTTGACGGTATGCGGACCCTCTGCTGACACTTGGGCGGTCCCCCTTTTCGATTGACTAACCTACTCCGAACATCTCTAGAGCGATCACTAGGCAGATGATCCCCAGGAGGTCCATCCCGCTCGTCACCACGGGGATCGTGTGGTTGTCCGGGTCGAAACCGAACCGGAATGTTGCGGTTGCGGCGTAATAACCGAGCACGGATGCAACGAGTGTTGCCAAGAGACCGCCGACCATCACGACGGCCATGAACCGGAGAGCCCCCGGATAAGCGAGTCCGAGTACTTCGGCCAAGAGGAGTGTTGTCACTGCGGTGATCGCGTACACCGTGATACCGATCGCCAAGACGATGGTGCCGTCCAACAACGCGGCCGCATCGGGTCGGGCGGTCGGTGTGACGGCCCCAAGGTGAAGTTTGGATCCGAGCCGCGAGGCGAGCATCCCTCCCAGCGCGCCTGTGTTCTCCAGGAAACCCGGGATCACCGCAAGTAGAGCGGGGAAGGGGATGAAGACTTCGTGAACGCGCGGTTCGATGACAGTACCCGCGAGCACATCGAGGATGATCGCCAGACAGAGGATAGGGAAGCTCTCCCTGACGATCCTCCGAACAACATCACTGCGGGCGCGCCAACCTCCGGCCAGAGCCGCGATCCCGATCACCGTCGATAGGCCTCCGAGTATGGGCGTGAGCTTGTCGATCCCAACGAGGTAGGACGCGAGGAAGAGACACGGGAGCGTCACGACGTCGCCGATCGCGGTTATCAGAGGTGCGCCCACCGAATCGAGATCCCAACCTCTTCTGAACGAGGTTGCAGATAGCCAGATGGTCACCGCCAGCACGACCACAGAGGAGAGCAAGCCCCCGACGACCGAAACGAGGATCAGGTCCCACATCGAGATCGTGTCGATCCCGAGCAGCGATGCGATCGCGCGGGCAAGGGCGCCCATGGTCACCGACGTGGCGAGTGTTAGAAGGGTCGATGAGTAGACGTTCTGGTACAGCACGCCCTTCTTGTCGGTGGACACCTCGAACAGACCGAGGTGTATCGACGTGCCGAGACGAGCCGCCAGCGCCCCGAAGATGTTCCCGCGCATGCCTATCGAGACCGGGATCAACACGAAGAGGCCCTGGACGGCTTCTATCCGATGGTCCATCTTGGCCAGCGTTAGCCCGGCGATCAGTGACGTGAGGGCGGCAAGGCAGTTGGCGACGAAGCCCTGGCGCATCGTGACCCGTTCCGATGCCCAGTAGTCCACGACCTGCCTGGCAGGGTCGGCCACCTTTCTGGCGGTCCCTCTCGCCGCCCGGGCGGGGGTCCCGGCCAGGATGCGCATCGCCCGCCCCACCCACCTGAGGGGCACCGCGATCCTGGTTCTGCGGCCTTTGGGATCCAACGGGAACTCCAAACACGAATAGAGCGTCAAAGCCGATAGTTAACAGGACTCCAAGGAGGGACCTACAGGTGGCAAGTCAGCCGTCTATCCACGGATCTCGTCCTCAGGCCATGCCGAGGCCGTCCCGAACCTTCCCGCCAGGGCGCGTGTGCAGCCAGGAGGGATGTCCGACCAAGCTCTCGACCTACAACCGGCGCGATCGGTGCTGGGCCCATTACGAGATGAAAGTCCCTCGTCTGAGAGGTCGCAAGCCCGCTCCCGGCACCAGCTAGAGCAAGATCTGGGGATGGGCCCGGACAAAAGTCCGTTCGGGTCCATCTCCGTCAGAGTCCCGACGCCCGTTATCCTTCCGCCATGCGAACCCGCCTCACTCCAGCCCTCGCCCTGCTCGCCCTACTGATCTGCATGTTCCCGACCCCCGCTCACGCCCAGAAGTACGAGACCCCCGACCCGGCGACGACTGAAGCCGGCGCCGAGGGATCCTCGGAAGAAGAGCCCTCGGAAGATGAGGAGTCCTCGGAGGAAGACGCGGCTGTGACCGAAGAGGCCGGTCCGCCCTGGACGTACCAGATGGCTCGCATGACGATCGGGCTCACCGTGCTGATGCTCCTAGCCATCGGGATGGCCTACTACCGGTTCGTCGTCCGTCGTCAGCGCGGCGAGGTCTAACCCGCATTTTCAGATGAGAACGTCTCTGATCGATCCTCGGGTGGCGACCGCGGTCGCTCGCCGGATCGCAGGAGACCCCAGTGGGACCGACTCCTATCTAGAGCGCCGTCTCGCGGACGACCTCGCACGAGCTGTTCCTAGATCCGAGGAGCTGATCGCAGCGTCGTCGGGGATCCCAGCTCCCCCGCCGGTCAAGTGGGCAGTGATCGACCGTGCGCGCTGGGTCGAGGCCAATGTTGAGGGCATGGCGCGACTGATCGAGCCGGTTGCCGAGCGTCTCGGTGTGCGCATGGGCTCGCTCCCGTGGCCCGCACGCGTGGCGCAGCGAACGGTCGTGTCGTCGGAGATCGGTGCCCTTCTCGGGTATGTGTCGCGACGGGTCCTCGGTCAATACGACGTACTGATGCCCGAAGAAGAGGTCCGAACAAAGCGCAGAGGTCGCGCAGCCACCGATCCGGCCGTCCTTTACTTCGTCGGGGTGAACATGGTCGAGACCGAGCGCAGGCACGGGTTCGTCCCTGAGGACTTCGCTCTCTGGGTCGCGTTGCACGAGGTGACGCATCGCTTCCAGTTCGCCGGTGTCCCCTGGCTCCGCGATCGCTTCTTCGGGCTGATACATGAGTACATGGATGCCGTGCAGCTCGATGCGCGCTCCTTCTCCAGCCGATTGGTTTCGGCGGCGCGCCGGATCGCGAGCTCGAGCCTGCCGCCGGAGGAACGCAACCCTGTCTATCTGCTGAGCTCCGATAAGCAACGTCCGGTCCTCGATGAGATCCAAGCCCTGATGGCCGTGGTCGAAGGCCATGGGAACTTCGTGATGGACTCGATCGGAGCCGACGTGATCCCGTCGTTCGGCAGGATGAGGGCAACGTTCGAACGACGCCGTGAGCAAACAGGTCTGTTGCAGCGCGCGATCAACCATGCCATCGGGCTCGAGCTCAAGCTCCGTCAGTACGAGCTCGGGCAGAGATTCTGCGAAGCGATCTGGGCTCGTGGCGGCGCCGAAGCGCTCGCACGCTTGTGGAGTGCGCCCGAGGAGCTCCCCAGCCTGAGAGAGCTGAGGGAACCCGATCTGTGGCTCCGAAGGGTCGCCGCCTGAGCCCAGAAGGGTCCGCGCCCGAACGATCGGTCGGGGGCCCCGGGTACGACGTCGTAGCGGCCGCGGAGAAAGCGGTCAGGCGCTACCGGATGTTCGAGGCCGGCGACACGATCGTCGTGGCGGTTTCGGGAGGGCCCGATTCGATGTGCTTGCTCGATGTTCTCGAGCGGCTCGCACCCAGCCGGTTGCTGCGACTCGAGGTCGCCCATGTCGATCATGGGTTGTCCGACGCATCCGCGGAGATCTCCGCCAAGGTTGCGAGCCACGCGGCCGCGGCCGGCCTCGATGCTCATGTCGTTCGCATCTCGGGGCTCGAGGGTCCGAACCTGCACGCGAGGGCTCGCGAGATCCGGTACACGTTCTTCCAGAAGGTCGCCGAAGAGACGGAAGCGGTGGCGATCGCGACCGCGCACACCCTGGACGATCGCGTCGAGACCACCTTGGCCCGGTTGATCCATGGTGGGGGGCCGCGCGACCTTGCGGGACTCTCTCCTATTAGCGGGGGGCGTATCCGTCCTCTGATCTCGGTCCGCAGGCGAGACACGCGCGCGTACTGTGAAGAGCTCGGGATCGAGTTCTACGACGACCCCTCTAACCTCGACCCTCGCTTCGACCGGGCGGAGATCAGGTCTCGCCTCGTGCCGGTGATCGAGGAGCGATGGGGGGAGGGCGCGATGCGCGCGATCGCCAACTCAGCGGAGCGTGCCGGCGAAGAAGCGGGGGCGCTGGACTCGATCGCCGCGGGTCTCATGCGTTCCGTGCGGCTCCAGGACGATGACTTCATGATCGAGAGAGATGTCTTGAACGTGGCGCCTAGGGCGCTGCGCCGGCGTCTGCTCGAAGCAGCGGCCGGCCGTGTCCGAGATCTCCAAGGCGCGCTCGATGAGGCTCTCGACTGGATGGAGCGAGAGACGAACCCAGGGGACCGCGCCCACTTCGATCTCCCCGGCGGTGGGACCATCGACTTCGAGGGCGACAAGGTGCGGGTGCGACCAAGCAAACCGGAAGACGACCCGGACTAGGATGCGACCTCACGCGAAACGCTCAGGGGGGCCGGGGTGACTGAGGTTCACGAAGACATCGAGAAGGTCCTCATCACCGCGGAAGAGATCCAGGACAAGATCGCGACCCTCGCCAAGCAGATAACCGAGGACTACCGGGGCAAGGACGCCCTTCTCGTGGGGGTTCTCAAAGGGGCCTTCGTGTTCATGGCCGACCTCGCCCGACGGGTGCAGCTACCGATCGAGTTCGATTTCATGGCCGTGTCCTCTTACGGGTCCGCGACGAAATCGTCGGGCGTCGTCCGCATCCTGAAGGACCTGGACTACGAGATCACGGGTCGTCACGTCATCCTGGTCGAAGACATCATCGATTCCGGGCTCACGATCTCCTACCTCCTGCGCTATCTGGAGGCGCGCCACCCTGCCTCACTCGAGATCTGTTCGTTGTTCTGGAAGAAGGGGGAGCAGGCAGTGCCCCTCGAGGTGAGATACCCCGGTTTCGAGATCCCCCCGGTGTTCGTCGTCGGGTATGGCCTCGATTATCTGGAGCGGTACCGGAACCTGCCCTATATAGGAGTGCTGAAAGACAGCGCTTACGAGGCCTGAGATTCGTACCTGAGCCCGGCTGCTACCCTAGCCCGATGAACCGGATCTTCCGCTCTGCGGTCTTTTATCTCATCCTGATAGTGGGCGTCGTATGGATCTTCAGCGCGTATCGGGACAGTTCGAACCGGCCTGAGAAACTCGAATCGGTTAACGAGTGGATCGCTCGTCTCGAGACCGACGAGATCATCAGTGCCGAGTTCCAGACCAGAGACGAACGGGTGGTCGGCGAGCTCGTCGACGACAAGAAGTACGAGGTCAACCTTCCCGCCGGGACGATCCCCGAATACCAGAAGCTCGCCTTGGACGCGGACGTCGAGGTCAAGGCCGATCCCCAGCAGGGCAACCCTTGGTTGTCCGTGCTGTTCCAGTTCCTCCCGATCCTCATCATCGTGGGGTTCTTCTTCTTCCTGATGCAACAGATGCAGGGTGGCGGCAACCGCGTCATGTCGTTCGGCAAATCGAAGGCTCGTCTCGTGACCAAGGACCAGCCGAAGATCACGTTCTCGGACGTGGCCGGACTCGATGAGGCCGTCGAGGAGCTCCAAGAGATCAAGGAATACCTCGCCTCTCCTGCGAAGTTCCAGGCTATGGGGGCCAAGATCCCCAAGGGTGTCCTCCTCTACGGACCGCCGGGAACAGGCAAGACGCTCCTCGCCCGGGCCGTTGCGGGTGAGGCCGGAGTGCCGTTCTTCTCGATCTCGGGTTCAGACTTCGTCGAGATGTTCGTCGGCGTCGGCGCCAGCCGAGTGAGAGACCTGTTCGAGCAGGCCAAGGCGAACGCCCCCTCGATCGTGTTCATGGATGAGATCGACGCAGTGGGACGCCACCGTGGTGCAGGCCTCGGCGGGGGGCACGACGAACGTGAGCAGACCCTTAACCAGCTGCTCGTCGAGATGGACGGCTTCGACGTCAAGGGTGGGGTCATCCTCATCGCCGCCACCAACCGACCCGACATCCTCGACCCGGCGCTGCTGCGTCCCGGTCGGTTCGACCGTCAGATCGTGGTCGATCGTCCGGACCTCAACGGCCGCACCGGCATCCTGCGGGTTCACACCCGCGGCAAGCCACTCAGCAAAGAGATCGACATCGAGGTCCTCGCGCGCCGTACACCGGGCTTCACCGGCGCCGACCTCGCCAACGTCGTGAACGAGGCCGCGCTCCTATCCGCGCGATTCAACCGGCCCGAGATCGGTATGCCCGAGCTGGAAGAGGCGATCGATCGTGTGCTCGCCGGCCCCGAGCGGCGTTCCCGTGTGATCTCCGACAAAGAGAAGAAGGTGATCGCCTACCACGAGGCCGGTCACGCTCTCGTCTCCCATGCGCTTCCGAATGCCGACCCCGTGCACAAGGTGTCGATCGTCTCGCGTGGACGCGCACTCGGTTACACGCTGACCCTTCCGACCGAAGACCGCTTCCTCGTCACTCGCTCCGAGTTGATCGACGAGCTTGCGATGTTGTTGGGTGGACGAACCGCCGAGGAGCTCGTGTTCGACGAGCCCACGACCGGCGCGCAGGACGACATCCAACGCTGTACGCGGCTCGCTCGCCAGATGGTCACCGAGTTCGGCATGTCCGAGCTCGGCCCCCTCGCATTGGGCCAGAGCGAGTCCCAGCCTTTCCTCGGCCGCGACCTCGGCCACATCCAGGATTACTCGGATGTTGTGGCCGCGAAGATCGATGCTGAGGTCCGGCGCCTTGTCGAGGAAGCACACGACGAGGCCCGCGAGATCCTGGTGAAATACCGCAAGAAGCTCGACCTGATGGTCGAACGCCTCCTCGAGAAGGAATCTCTCGAGAAGGAAGAGGTTGCGAAGATCTTGGCCGAGGTCGCCAAGCAGTCCCCGGCCAACCCTCTCGAGCGCACCCGTCGCAGGCAGGCCGGCACCAAGGCGGCCCCCCGCAAGAAGCAGCCGGCTGCCAAGCGCGGCTCGACCCGCCGTGCACCCCGCCCTCGTCTCGGAGAGGCCTAGCCTTCCTTAGCAGCCATGGCTGATATCCCTCGGGCCATAAAAGCTCTGCCTGCTTTTCCCGGGCCGGACCTCGAACGCATCGAGGCTGCCGTGCGCGAGATCCTCGAAGCGATCGGAGAAGACCCCGCACGCGACGGGCTGGTTCGCACACCGACCCGTGTCGCCGAGATGTACGCCGAGATCTTCTCCGGGATGCAGCAGGACGCGGCCCTCGAGCTCGACGTCATGTTCGAGGCGAACCACGACGAGATGATCATGGTGAAAGACATAGATCTCTATTCGGTGTGCGAGCACCACCTCGTGCCCTTCTTCGGCAAAGCCCACGTCGCATACATCCCGAGCAAGAGCGGCTGCATCACCGGCCTCTCCAAGCTCGCTCGTCTCGTCGATGTGCTGAGCCGCCGTCCTCAAGTGCAAGAACGACTCACGATGCAGATCGCAGATGCGATCGAGAAGGCGCTGGACCCGCGGGGCGTGCTCGTGGTCATCGAGGCCGAGCATCTGTGCATGAGCATGCGCGGCGTGCGCAAGCCCGGCACCCGTACCGTCACCTCGTCGGTCCGGGGCCAGTTCCGCCGCAACGAGGCAACCCGTGCCGAAGCCATGGGCCTGATAGGCCACTAGCACAAGGGAAAGTTGGACCTAAGTTGGTGCTATGAGGGTCTATCCGACATTGCGATGTAGGGACCGGGATCTGGATCTCGGCCGCGTCGCCGTCATGGGCGTGCTCAATGTCACCCCCGACTCCTTCTCCGACGGTGGTCTCTGGCTCGACCCGCAAAAGGCCGTGGCTCATGGCCTCGAGATGGTGTCCGCGGGGGCCGGGATCATCGATGTCGGGGGTGAATCCACCCGTCCGGGGGCGGAGCCGGTCGACGAGCAAGAAGAGTTGAGGCGGGTGCTCCCGGTGGTCGAGGCCCTGGCCGCCAAGGTCGAGATCCCGATCTCGATCGATACGCGCAAGGCGTCGGTTGCGGCTCTAGCGATCGATGCCGGGGCCTCGATACTCAACGACACGCTCGGCGAAACCGGGGACGGCTCCATGGACCAGGTCGCGGCGGAAACGGGGGCCGCCATCATCGTGATGCACTCCCGGGGGACACCCGCCACGATGCGGTCCCTGGCCGTCTATGACGATGTGGTGACCGAGGTCGCAGAATGGCTCCGCAAGAAGGTCGACTCGCTCGTGTCCGCCGGAGTGGCGGCCGGCTCGATCGCGGTCGATCCGGGGATCGGGTTCGCGAAAGACGCCGGACACAGCCTCCAGCTCCTGGATCGTCTCGAAGAGATCATCGACATCGGGGTTCCGGTACTGGTCGGCACGTCGAGGAAGTCCTTCATCGGGACTGTGTTGGATGTGACCGAGGACGAGCGGCTCTTCGGGACCGCCGCGACCGTCGCATGGGCCGTCGAGCGCGGTGCCCGTTTGATCCGGGTGCATGACGTGCCACAGATGATGCAGGTTGTCCGGATGACGGAAGCTCTGATGGATCCAGGAAAGGTCTAGCTCTGGTGGACACGATCAGCATCCGCGACCTTCGGGTCGAGACGCATGTGGGGGTCACGAAAGCCGAACGCGCCCGGACGCAGACGATCGTCATCTCCGTCGAGATCGAGGCGAACCTGTCGGAAGCGGGTAAGAGCGACAACATCGCCGACACCGTCGACTACGACACGGTCGCCACGTCTGTCGCGGACCTGATCCGCTCGAGCGAGACGTCTCTCCTCGAGCACCTCGCTCACAAGGTCGGCGAACTTGTCCTCACCTATGACAGGGTCGAGGGCGTCACGGTGGAAATATCGAAGGAACGGCCCCCGATAGACGAGGATGTAGGGACAGTGATCGTGAGCGTGGAAAGGCCAGAGGCATGAGCGGCAACGAAGCCTTTATCGGGATCGGGAGCAACGTGGGTGATCGCGTGGTTTTCTGTCGCCGGGCCGTGCAGCGGCTGAACGATGCCGACGGCATCTCGGTGGCCGCCGTCTCCAGCCTCTACGAGACCTCTCCTATCGGTGGCCCTCCGCAACGTTCCTACGTCAACATGGCCGTCAAGGTCGAGACCACGCTCGAACCATCCGATCTTCTCGCTTCGCTGAAGGCGCTCGAAGCCTCCCTGGGCCGGGAGCCCACCGACATGCGTTGGGGGCCGCGCGTCGTCGACCTGGACATCCTTCTCTACGGCGAGGAGAAGGTTCAGGACCCGGATCTGGAGATCCCGCACCCGCGGCTAGCGCGCCGGCGCTTCGCATTGATCCCTCTGCTCGAGATCGCACCGGACGCAGCCGATCCTTGGGGCGCTCGCTATGCCGACCGCCTCGATGAGGCCGAAGGTGACGTAGAACCACTCGAGCCCTTCTAAGAAGCAACCCAACCCCGCCCTGTTCGTTTCATCCAATGGGCCTGGAGGCCGTAACCTCCTGTCAGCTTGAGCAGAAGATGGAGGGTGGGAATGAAAAGAAGTCTCGTCGCGGGCGTCGTTCTCCTACTGGGAGCCACGGCGATAAGCCCGGTGGCAGCGAGGAGCGAACGAGCACACGTCTTCAACTCCTCACGCACGTCTGTACCAACCTCGGTTAGAGGGGTGAGCGCGGCCCCCCGCACCGGAACGCCGGCGGCGGTTGCCCGTGCACATCTCGCCGAAAGGACCGATCTGTACCGCTTCCCCGACGTGGGCTCCTTGCGCGTCATGGAAGAGATAAGACATGCCGGTAGCAACACGATCCGCTTCGGACAGAGTCTGGACGGCGTTCCGGTGTTCGGTGCCCAATACCTGGTGCACATGCGGGGCGCAGGGGACAAGTGGGCACCCCAAGGGGCGAACGGGCATCTCTTCCCCGGTCTGGAAGTCGATACGTCGCCGACGTTGTCTCGTTCGGATGCTCTCGAGCTCGCCAAGCTCCGTTCGCGCGTCTACCCACTCGATCGGACCGACTTCCACGGGCTTACGGTCCTCCCGCAGGGTGACGGCGTCCTCACGTACCACTTCACTTTGTGGGGCTATCGCTACCAGGTCCCGGCCCGCTACGAGGTCTTCATCGACGCGCACAACGGCGGGGTCAGACTCGCTTACAACAACATGCAGTTCG
>JBKJYP010000143.1:0-4542 GCA_046715695.1 Actinomycetota bacterium
ATGTAGGCCAGGATCGCGGGGTTGGTCGTGACGAGGCCCCGGAAGACCGCGGCGTCCAGGCGCAACGCCTCGACATCACCGCCGGCTCGCACCGTCGCGGTGCGGGTGCTCTCTTCCACCAGGCCGATCTCGCCGAAGCTCGCGCCTGCCTCGAGCAGCGTGAGGGTGACTTCGTCCCCATCAGGGCCGGTCTTCACCACGCGCGCTTTGCCGCCGACGAGCACATAGAGCGCGTCGGCTACATCACCTTCGCGCACTATGACATCGCCGAAATGAAAGGAGATCGGGACGAAGCTCGCGGCCACGAGACGCGCCACGTCGGGAGGCATGAACTCGAACAGAGGGAGCTCTTCAAGCACGAAGCCCTCAGGGACCGCCATGCCACACCACCCGTTCGTCCAGCTCTCGCCGTACCGCGTGAACGACGATCGCGTCCTCGGCGCGCCGACGCACCTCAAGATCGTCGATCGCGGGCGGGATCTTGTCGCGTACGACCACTACCTGCCACGCGCCGTCGACGGCGAAGGGACCGAGGATGTCGCCCTTCGCCGCGCCGACCAGGCTCGGCCGGAGTTCGGACTCGACATCCTCGAGGAAACGCACACTCCGCGTGATGCGTGCGTGCGCAGTCTCCGCCACTTCGGTCCCCGAGAGCCCTTCTCGACGCAAGAGAACAAGCGCCTCGCGCGCGGCATCTTCCCCGGGCAAGCTCAGTTCCTCCGAGTCGATGCGGATCCAGTCGAGCGCCCTGACCCGCACCTGGCGCTGCAGCGCTTCGTCGTTGACCACCCGGCGCGCGAGCTCATGTCGCGCGGCATCGAGTGAGACCGAGACCCCCGCTTCGGCGAGTCTCTCCTGGACCGATAGGAGCTCGGCGAGCCCCTGGGCGGCGCGCTCGAGAGCCCCGGAGCAGACCGCGGTCGGCCATTCAAGCGATCCAACCTCGTCGGCCTCTATCGAGAGGTCCGCCGCGAGGGGGCCGGGATGCCCGGCACTCGCCTGCAGCAGCACCGAACGGCGGATGTAATCCATCCAGTCACCGACGGTGAGGTCCCAGCGCTCGAGCCAGGCCTCCATCTCTTCGGCCGCGACCAGGCTCCGAGCTTGGCGGAAAGCGGTCGCTGCGTCATTCACCTCGTCGGGGGTGGGACGGTCGCCGCCGGCGGCCCGCAAACACGCGATCCCTTCTCGGATCTCGATCTCAACGCCGCTCCACGCGCCCGTGGCCCGAGCATGGGCCACGACCTCGTCCCAGCTAACGCCCCGACCCCCGATGGAGAAAGCGAGATGATCGGCGACTTTCGGTCGCGAAGTGCTCTCCTAGACCGTCAAGGGCTCGGCTGCCAGGTCATGTCGCCCGTTGGGTAGGAATACGACCGCGCGCCGCCCACCGCGCCGACGAGGTCGGCCTCGCCGGGCTCCAGATCTCCCAGCTCGAAGTCAACTGCGGCGTCGAGGGCTCCCTGCACGGGCCTGTCCGGCAGGATGCCCGGCTTGGGCACACCGCCGTCACCTAGAAGCTCGAGCGACTGCTGAGCGAACACCGCGCAAGCATGGTCGGGTGCGGCCAGCGAGCGTTCGAGAACTTGACGGTACAGGTCAACAGCGCGCGGCACGTCTCCAGCGGCAACGTAGAGATAGGCCAGATTGAGCTGGCTGTGAAGGTCTCCTTCGAGGTCGCCCGTGCTCACGACCACCGGGAACCCCCTATCGAGCAGCTCGCGGGCCTTGTCGAGATCGCCGAGGATCGTGTGGATCTTGGCCTGGCCGATGAGGCAACGGCCGATGAGGGGGCGCAGCCCCAGCGCCCGGCTCAGGGCGAGACTCTCGTCGCGCAGTCGCATCGCCTCGTCATACGCACCCGTATAGATCATCCAGTCGGAGAGGTTGGTGAGGCACAGGGCGAGCGCGGGCTCGTCTCCCGTAGCCTTTGCGATCTCGATCGCCTGCTCGTAATGGCCGATACCGACCGCGGCGTGCTCCATCGGCGCCGTTCGGCCCATGCCGATATGGGCCCCCATGACCAGTTGCCGATCGTCCAGGTCAAGACCGATCGCTTCGATCTGCTTGAAGAGCTCAAAGGCGCTCGGGTTGTCGCCGTTCTCCTTGTAGAACTGAGCCTCGGCATTGAGAGCGAGGGCCAGGATCCGTGGCTCGCCGAGCTTCTTGGCTAAACGCTTGGCCTTATGCGCGTGCTTCAGCGATTCGCGGCGCTCGCCGACGAAGTCGAGAGCGGCCGCGAGCCCACAGTGGGCCAGAGCCTCGAGACCCCGGTCGCCGGCCTTGGACGCGCCCTCGAGCATGAGCGAAAAGGCTTCGAGTGCCTTGCCCCGTACGTCGCCGGTGAAGAAGGCCAGGTAGCCCAAGCGATGGCGCAAGCGAGCAGCCTCAGCGGCCGAGGCATCCTGTAGGGCCAGTCCGATGGCGTTGATCGCCTCGTGCAGATCCGCACTGGCCGATCCGGTTCTCCGTCCTGTCTCCCCGTCGCCGGCCGATGTGCCCAACAAGGCCAGGGAAGTTAGTTCGTGAGGGGCGATCTTGCCCACAAGAACCTCCTATCGTTCTGCCGAACCCGCGCAGCCAAGCTCACGCGATCGAGTATACGGCGAGCGAGAAAAGATCAGCTAGAGGCGCCTCGAGCCTTCTCGTCCTACGAAAGAGCGACGATCAGAGCGCGTAACCTCCCTCGACATCACTCACGTGATGTATCGGATCGTGGATCAGATAGCCGATTGGCAGTCCGTAAGTAGCTGAGCGCCCTGAGGGGTCAGCGGTTCTTACCGCCTCCTCCGATCTGGAGATTGAAGTCAACACCTAGGAGGATGAGGGGCCAGAGGAGGATCGCCAGCAGAAGGTTCAAGATGTCGCCCAGACCATCGATGTTGCCGAGGTAGTTGTGAGTTGAGGCAACGACGACGCCTATGACCACATAGACGATCGCTCCGATGGATCTCATGGGATGTTGATTACCCATGTGGCGTCCTTTTAAGCCTGCAGCCCTATCGTGCGGACATGAGATCTCCCGAGATCAGAGCCGCTCACGGGCCATCGTGCCACTGGACCATCATCACCGTGGCGTCGTCCCGAGCCTCTCGGCCCTGATGTTGCATCACTCCGTCCACGATCTTCCTGACGATCTCTTCTGGGGGAAGTTGGTCGGAAGCGCACTGCCCGGTTAGGTCGATGAGGCGGTCGATACCGAATTCTTCTCCCTCCTGGTTGGCCGCATCCGTTACTCCATCGGTGTAGAACAAGATCTGGTCTGACGGCTCGAGAGATTCCTGATACGTCACGGCCGGCTCGCTCTCTAGTCCCCACGGCAGCATCGGCGGGCCTTCTAATTCTTTGATCACGCGGCCCATGCGCACGAGCAAAGGCCGAGGGTGGCCTGCGTTTATCCAGCTGAGCTGGCCTGTCGTCACCTCGAGTTGAGCAAGCTGGCCGGTGGCGAATGCGTCTCCGTGGAGCTGCCCGTTGAGAACGTCGTCTATCGAGCGGTGCATGTCTTCGAGGCTCCTCCCCTCGCGTCGGTCGTGCCGATAACAGCCGATGACCAGGGAGGCGATCATGGCCGAAGCCACACCGTGGCCCATCGAGTCGATCAGACCTACATCCAGGATCGGAGTATTGAGGGAGTAATCGAAGCAATCCCCCCCAACCTCGTAGGCAGGCTCGAGCCGGGCCGCTACCGTGCACCGACCCGTAGAAAGGCCGACCGGAGGCAGGAGGTCCCACTGCATGCTTGCCGCTAGCGACATCGACTTGCGCCGTCTGTGGAGCTGATAGATATCCGTGCAACGAGTATGCGCGGCGATGAGGTAACCGGCGAGCAGCCCGAGATTCTGGCAAGCAGCCAGCACATCGTCATCTGCTGAACCGAACGTCATCGCAAGCACGCCGGTTCGATCTGAACCCTCGATGATGGGGACCCAGACCCGGGTCCTATCATCTCTCTCAGCCTTCACCGGGGCCCTCGTCAAGAAGGCTCTTCCGGCCATGCTGGAAACAACCTCCTCGGTCCCGGCCAGGTCCGCGTGCTTCGATCGGTCCGGTAAAGGCTCGAGGAACCTTTGCTCGAAATCCACGAGATAAGCAGAGACGTCCGATGCCCCTATTGCCCGGGCGGCCATATCGATAATGTCGACGACGGCCGCCGGGTCTGCCGACCGGGCAGCGTCTAGTGCACCCTGGATGTCGATAGGTGAAGTCATTGCGTCGATACTACGGCCCTCAGCCCCTGGCCCGCGGATGGCTCGGCCTCTCGACTTGACTTAATTTCCCACGCATCCTCGTACCAGGGTCCTGCGTAGTACCGGCAGTCTGCCCGGAAGGCGAGTGATTCGCTGTGACAGCTCGAGGCGAGCATCAAGATTAGGGAGATGAAAGTGGATACGCACCGCCGATCTGCGCTCCAGTCATCGGCGGACTCTCACCCCTTCAGTTTAATGGGCCGGGTTCGGTCTCATGTGAAAGGCTTATCCGGTGACTCTTCTGCGCCTGGTTGATGACCTTTCTGCCTACGACCTGGCAATCAGCCTCCCC
>JBKJYP010000144.1:0-4582 GCA_046715695.1 Actinomycetota bacterium
GCACCGGGTTCAGGACGTGGGAACCGACGATGGGCATCACGCAGGCGGGCACGATCCTGTTCGACGCGGAAGACGAGAACAACGTGCCGTTCGTGGTCCGCTCGACGGACAAAGGTGCGACCTGGGACGTCACCTACACCGGCCATCCCTTCACCGCCGACCCTTACTTCTACGTCGACCCGGTCACGTCCCGCATCTTCTCCAACGACATGTACCCGCCATGCCACGCGATCTCTTACAGCGACGACGAGGGCGAGACGTGGACCGAAGCACCGCTGGCAGGATGCGGTTACAACGCCG
The DNA here is from genome assembly GCA_046715695.1 of Actinomycetota bacterium. GTDB lineage: Bacteria > Actinomycetota > CADDZG01 > CADDZG01 > WHSQ01 > DATLNM01. The sequence continues at coordinate 301 of JBKJYP010000144.1, forward strand.
ATCACCAGACGGTATTCGCAGGGCCCCCGCCCGAGGGGGAACCGGCCCCCGACGACTATCCCAACGTCGTCTATCTCTGCTCCATCGGGGACGGGATCACCCTCGCGTCGGCCGGTTCGGTGTGCTCGAAGTCGCTCGACGGCGGCTTCACGTTCCTGCCCACCGGCGCGCAGCCATACGTGGACGACCCCAGCAAGACCGGAGATGCCGGCATCCCAGGGCTGTGCAACGGCGCCAACGGCCACGGGTTCGTTGGGCCGGATGGGACCGTCTATCTGCCGAGGGGATGGTGCGGTCAGCCTCACCTCGCGATCAGCGAGGACGAGGGTCTGACCTGGACGCGGGTCCAGGTATCAGACTTCGGCATGCCCTTCGTCACCGATGTCTTCGACCCTCTCCCGGCCGAGGTCTACTCCCACGAAGCGGGAGTCGTTGCCGACAATCTCGGCAACGTCTATTACACCTGGGTTGCCGGTGATCGTCTGCCCTATCTCGCGATCTCGCACGACAGAGGTTTGACGTGGGACGAGCCGATGATGATCGCTCCTCCGAAGGTCAAGGAAGCGCTGCTACCAGGCATCGCCATCGGTAGGGCAGGTCGCGTCGTGATCCATTACATGGGCTCTACGAACTCGCCATGGGACGGCTCGACGATGGCAGGCGATCCTTCATCGACGCGTTGGAACGCCTACATCACCATGACGACGACCGCGTTGAAGGACCGTCCGCTGTTCTATTCCGGGACGGTCAACGATCCTAGGGAGCCGCTGTGGGTGGGGCCGTGCGGACCCGATCCGTCCCGCTGTGGGTGGGGCGATTTCTTCGATGTCGTTATCGGAGTCGAGGGCGACCCGTGGGCCGTTGCCGTCGACCTCTGCAACGAAGTGGAGTGTGGTGGTATGGGCGAGGCCATCATCGGCCGGCTCGCCGGAGGACCATCGTTAATCGACTAACCTAGGATCGTGTTGGGCCGGAACTCCGCCGCTCGCCTTGCAGTTGTCCTAACGGTGACTGCCACCAGTGGCTTGTGGACTCAAGTCGCCCCCAAGGGTACCGAGCACTCCCCACACCAGCACACGATGCCGACTTTCTTCGTGGGCGAGACGATGATCCAGCCGGGGCCATCGGATCCCAATGGCCAGGTCGGTTCCGGGGGTAGCGCGGTTGCGCACTACGCCGGGGCGAAGAAGATCACAAAGAAGAAGGTCACGAAGATGGCCCCCGATGCGCGCCTCTTCCGGACCGGCTACGGCACCTTCGAGCCGACCATGGGGATCACCCAGGACGGGACGATCCTCATCAACGCACTCACGCAGGGGGGGCCTGCGATCATCGGGTCGGAGAACGACGGCGAGAGCTGGGACATGATGTACGACGGGCACGTGACGACGAACGACCCTTATCTGTACGTCGACCCAACGACGTCTCGCATCTTCGCCAACGACCTGATCCTGCCGTGCCACTTCAATGCGATCAGTGACGACGGCGGTGATACGTGGACCGAAGCCTCGCCCGCCGGATGCGGCTACAACGCCGACCACCAGACCATCTTCGCCGGGCCGCCACCCGAGGGAGGCGCTGCCCCCGACGAATATCCCAACGTCGTCTATCTGTGCTCGATCGGTGACGGTGCCAGTTTGGCCGCAGCCGGCACGACGTGTTCCAAGAGCTTAGACGGGGGCATGACGTTCCTCCCCGCCGGAACCCAGCCATACACGAACGATCCCCTTAGGGAGGGCGGAGACGCAGGGATCCCGGGGGCGTGCAACGGAGCCCACGGGCACGGGTTCGTCGGACCAGACGGAACGGTCTACCTCCCCCGAGGCTGGTGTGGTCAGCCTTACATCGCGATCAGCGAGGACGAGGGCCTGTCCTGGACGCGGGTCCAGGTGGCAGACAACGGGATGCCTTTCGTCACCGAGATCGTCCCGAGCGTCGCGTCCGAGGTCTTCTCGCACGAGGCCGGGGTCGTCGCCGATGGTCTTGGCAACGTCTATTACACGTGGGTCGCCGGCGACCGATTGCCGTACCTCGCGATCTCTCATGATCGCGGCCTCACCTGGGATGCGCCGATGATGATCGGCCCTCCCGGTTTGAAGGAAGCGCTGCTGCCCGGGATCGCGATGGGCAAGGCTGGGAGAGTCGTCGTGCACTACATGGGCTCGACGAACTCTCCATGGGACGGCTCGAATATGGCAGCCGATCCCTCAGCGACGCGCTGGAACGCCTATATGACGATGACGGTCTCGGCACTTGCCAAGCGGCCCGTCTTCTACTCCGCCGCGATCAACCATCCGAGCGAACCCCTATGGGTCGGGCCGTGCGGACCGGACCCCTCGAGATGCGGATGGGGAGATTTCTTCGACGTTGTGGTCGGTATCGAGGGAGACCCGTGGGCTGTGGCCGTGGACCTCTGCAACGAGGTGGAATGTGGTGGTCTGGGCGAGGCCATCATCGGCCGGCTCGCCGGGGGGCCCAAGCTCAACTGATGTCGTTGGGGGCGACGAACTCTCTCCACGCCGTCGCCATCAACCAGATATCGAGGACGGTCAGCCCGATGCGCTGCATCATCCCGTTAGGGCCTATGCCCGCGCCTTGCATCGCGAGTGCCAGGCCCCCGATCGCGAACGCGGCGATGTTGAACGGAGTGCGTCCGAGCAGAAGTGGGGTGAGCGCCAGGGATACGTACTGGATGGTGGCCGCAACGACATGGGCCTTGTCCGTGAAGTTCCCGCTGACGGCTCCCGGGCATCCCCCGCTGCATGGGAAGGCGGCCACCGCGAGAGCCGATACACCAGCGATGGCGAGCGAGATCTGCGCGGGGCCCGAGAGCCGTGTCGAGAACAACAGGCACCCGATCCCGAACACGCACATGCCGGTAGTCACGATCCAGCGGTTGGGCGCCTCGAGATCGGCAAGCTCGCTGATCGCTTGGTTCACCGGGTCGTAACCGTCGCGCAGGACTCCCGCGATCAACCAAGTGCTGATGAAAACGAGAGGGCCGACGACCGCTCCGAGAGCAAACTGTCGGTTCAACTGGCCTCAGTCCTGTTTCGCGGCCTGGCGAGTGATCTCGAAACTCGCCACGAGGGAATCGGCGTCGTCGACCAGGGTTCTGGCCCTCCGCAGCGCCTCCCGAAGCCGGGCTGTGTTGCCGAAGCCGGCCGTGCGCGCGGTGGTCATCTCATAGGCGATCTGGTCGAGGATCGTGCTCAATTCATCTGTAGGGGTGACATCCATCCGGTCGGTATACACCGCCCGGCCCTGAGTAAGGCAAAAGCGTAATCTCGCCGTGTCTCTACTCGAGAGGAGGAAAGTCATGAACCTGGCTTACTCGATCCCCATCCTGCCCGGCCAGACCCCACGAGCCAGGGACCAGGCCAAAGAGTACGAGGATCATAAAGAGCGCTATGAGGAGCTGAATGCTGAGGCAACGGTGTCGCGTCACTCCGTTTGGGTGCAAGAGACCCCGATGGGTGATTTCGAGACCTCGCTGCTGATCCTTGCCGATCCAACCAAGATGCGGATGACCTTCGAGTCTGACGATTACGACGCCTGGTGGCTCGGTTTCATGAGGGAAGTGCACGGCATGGACCCCGTCGAGCAGTCGAAGGACTTCAAGGTTCCAGTTCAGATCCTGGACAACGCCTCGGCGACCGCAGGTTCCGATCGAAGCCTCGGGCTGGTTCTTCCCGTGCTACCGGGGAAAGCGGACGAGCTGAAGTCATTGGCCGGCGAGGTCAGTGGTGCACGGAAGGTGGAACATGACGAGATGCTCGCCACCCTCGGTTTGGACGGCGAGGCTTGGTTCCTACAGGAGAGCCCCATGGGGGACGCTGCCATCGTCTACTTCGAAGGTGCCGACATCGGGGGATCCTTCGTGGCTTTCGGATCGCTGCAGGGCGACTACCCAGAATGGTTCAGGGGCCGCCTCCTAGAGGTGTCCGGGATCGACTGGACCCAGCCCTCGCCCGCGCTACCGGAGCTCGTTTTCGACTGGCGTGCCTAGACGACTGGTGGTGACTAAACGGGCGGTTCGGGGTCGTATTGGATGGCCCGCCTGACCTCTCGAGCCCGCACGACGGAGTGCAGCCGTTTCACCAGGTGAAGTGCCATGTCGATCCCGGCTGATACACCGGCCGCGGTGACGACGTCGCCGTCATCGACGAAGCGATCGTCGGGCCTCACCTCGATGCCGGAGCCGAGCGAGGCCAGGAAGTCCAGTGTCGACCAGTGGGTCGTCGCCGGCCTGTTGTCGAGCAAACCTGCGGCCGCATAGACG
>JBKJYP010000145.1:0-2737 GCA_046715695.1 Actinomycetota bacterium
GAACGTCGTCGGTGCACCCCACCTCCATGAAGAGCACATGAGTGTGTTCGACACGGCGATGGGTGAGCGCCCGATCCATCACATGGGCCACGTGCGGATGATGGCTGCCGCCCAGCCGTTCCTCTCCGGTGCGATCTCCAAGACGGTCAACCTGCCCGAGAACGTGACGGTCGAAGACATCGAGCAGGTCTACATCGAGGGCTGGAAGCTCGGCCTCAAGGCGCTCGCCGTCTACCGCGACAACTGCAAGGTGGGTCAGCCCCTGTCGACGTCAAAGAAGGGCGACGACAAGCGGGACGAGATCGCCACCGTGACGGCTCAGCCCGAGCCCGTCCGGCGCCGGCTCCCCAAGGCCCGCCGCTCCATGACCTTCAAGTTCCGAGTCGCCGACACCGAGGGTTACCTCACCGCCGGCGAGTTCCCCGAAGGCGGAGTGGGCGAGATCTTCCTCAGGGTCGCCAAGCAGGGCTCCACGCTTGCCGGGGTTATGGACGCATTCGCCATCTCGATCTCGATGGGACTTCAGTATGGAGTGCACCTGTCGGCCTACGTCAAGACATTCACGAACACCCGCTTCGAGCCGTCGGGCATGACCGACGACCCCGATCTGCGGATCGCCACATCGATACTCGACTACGTGTTCCGGAGGATGGCCGTGCACTACCTCAGCGTTGAGGAGCGCCATGCTCTCGGGATCCGGACATCGGGCGAGCGCCAGCAAGAGATCGAAGCCAAGCTCGACGCTGCTCCCGAAACCGAGATAACGAACGGCAACGGTCACACGAACGGGAACGGAAATGGAAATGGGAATGGAAACGGCCATGGCAAGGAAGAAGGGGTGATCGTGCTCGGCCCCGTCGCCTCGGTGCACACGGGATCGATGCCCTTCTGCGGCACCTGCGGTGTCCAGATGAACCCAGCAGGGTCCTGCTTCGCCTGCCCCTCCTGCGGCTCGACCAGTGGCTGCTCCTAAGTCCAAGAAGCAAGTCAAGAAGTGCAGCGAGTGCGGAGCCGTGCTCAGGCACGGTTCCGCCTCCTGCCCACTCTGCGGCGCCCTGACCTCTGAGGTTGCTACAGAGAAAGATGTCGAGACCTATTACTCCGACCTGAGACGGTTGCGCGAGCAGCTCATGGAACTGCGCACCGAAGGTAGAGAGGCATCGTAGTCAGGTGAGATGCCCTTATTGCTCCGGGATGGAAGACAAAGTCGTGGACTCGCGCGTCGGCGACGAGGGACGCGTGATCCGGCGCCGCCGTGAGTGTCTCGCTTGCACCCGGCGCTACACGACATTCGAGCGCACCGAAGAGGTGCCGCTCCTCATCGTCAAACGGGACGGCAGTGAGGAGCCGTTCGCTCTCGCTAAGGTGATCGAAGGCATCCGGCGCGCCTGCAAGAACCGTCCTGTCGCCGAATCCGAGATGCGCTCGATCGCCGAGGATGTCGAGGAGGGCATCCGTGGCGAGGCCCAGGGAACGGTTTCGACGGCGGACGTTGGGCGTCACGTTCTCGATCGCCTGCACACCCTGGACGAGGTCGCCTACATGCGGTTCGCCACGGTCTACAAGGACTTCCAGGAGCTGACCGATTTCGAGCGCGAGCTCGGCCACATCCTCAAGAAGAGCCCCCCTAAGGAACGCAACGGAAACTCAGATGAGTGAGTTCCCACTCGAGATCACGCGTCTCGATACCGACCTCCCGCTGCCGAGCTACGCGCACGCCGGCGACGCAGGGCTGGATCTCCTCGCCTCCGAGGATGCAACGCTGGAACCGGGGGAGCGCGCAGCTATACCGACCGGGATCTCGGTCGCGATCCCCACGGGCTACGCGGGGTTCGTGCACGCGCGCTCGGGACGCGCCCTGAGAGAGGGCCTCGCCCTCGTCAATGCCCCCGGGCTCATCGACCCGGGCTACCGCGGCGAGATAAAGGTCATCTGCGTGAACCTCGATCCTGCCGAGCCCATCCACGTCAAGCGCGGCGACCGGATCGCTCAGCTCGTCATCCAGCCGGTCGTGACCGCAGTCATCGTGGAGCGGGAAAAGCTGCAGGGTTCTGAGCGAGGCGATGGAGGGTTCGGAAGCACAGGGGTGTGAGAACCGGCATGGCCGACTAGTCAAGCGGTAAGACGGTGACCAAAGCCCGCCCGGCTCTGCCGCTTGTGATCTTCACTAAGACGAGGTCCTCGCCATCAGAGAGAAGCAACTCCGCTTCGAAACCCTCGTTGTCGACCAGCACTTCCCCCAACCCTGCGCGCCGAGCGATCCGACGTGATCGGGAGAATGCAGCGGAGATGTTGCAACGGGCATGAAGTTCTCCGGATCCATGTGAGATCAGACGAGTTAGCGGCTTCCGAGGGCAGGGGTCAGGGCGTTGGAAGAAGGCTCTGTGCGTCAGGGGGCCGGAACGGGGTGTCAACCCGAACTCACGGGTGGGGAGCACCGGGGATGACATGGCGAGCGTACGACTTTGCTCGCGTGATGAGCCTCTCGTGAGGAGGCCGGTGCGGCTCCAGATCTGTCCCTGGGCCGGATCACGCGCATCGGTCCAGACAACGGCGACGCGGTTGCCTGCGATGTCTATCGTGTTGTAGTCACCGACCTCGGTGTTCTCGCCCAGTTCGCCGGGCCGGCTCGAGAGAAGGAGCGGGTCGCTCCAGGTCTCTCCGTTATCACGGGACTCGACGTAATAGGTGTTCGCTTCCCCGTCGATCGTCTCGGACTGATGATCCTTGATCCCGC